>NZ_CP189966.1:0-193052 GCF_050276835.1 Methylomonas sp. MED-D | reverse complement strand
ACGGTCTCCCGAAAAATTCCCTATTTGCAGACAACGGCCGTTCTTAGCCGGTCCTCTAACGAATCAACCTTGTACTGTTTGAGGAAAGCCTTGATTGCAACAGGCTCATGCTGCTTGCCATCGTTCGAATAGAAGAAGAGGGTGGCCCTGGCCCGCTTCTGGCTGGCATTGAAGTGATAGGAAAGTTCCAGGACGCCGGTCGGATCTGTCAGGGCGGCATAGGCGAGCAACGAAGAAGGGGCCTGGACCGTCCTGCTGATGGCCAGGGCCTGGTTTCGGGTCCAGGTTTCAAACTCCTTCAACACGCCGTTCGTGCACTCGGCAACCTTCTCGATCAAGATGTTTTGAAAATAATTCACCGTGTCGAAACCGCCCCCCATCCCCGGGTCATCCGGGTCTGGCGGGGCGTCCAGGTCATCCACGACGCCAATACTGGTTAGGGCCGTGCTCTGGCCGGCAAGTTTCGCCCCGTCCTCTTCGGCATTGGACGGTACCGGCAGGACTGTGATAAATAGCCAAAACAGCATTACCGCTGACAAAGGTTGTCTTGGATGGTGCTTTTCGCTATTCATAGTCTTTTCATGTCCCTTGACCATAACAATAAGAGCGAAAGGATTTTGTGGCTTCCATTGCCATCTGAAGAATCACATGGTGCTCGAGATTTATGACTGTCATCTTTTCTGAGTTGCCTGGGACGGTAACTTCCACGCCATTCAGAGAAATCACTGCATTCCCACCCTGTTCGTTTTCGGTTTTTAGAAGCGTAGCGATCATGGCTTGTCTAACAAGGTATTAAGCTGTTAATAGTATATTCGCCAGAGATTAAACGTTGTCTGTCTAATTTGTTGATCAGCAAATGATTTCCCCTTCGATATATCATCAGTGATAGGCGGCTATGACTGGTAACAATTGAATTGCCGTCATTGAATCACATTTGGCGATGGCAGCAAAGGGTCGGTTTGGCTCCGTGACGAACGGCGGCTTTCGGGTGTCAGAATTCAATGGCGGCTTTCCGGCGATGAATCTGAAGAACGGACGGTCAACACCCGACCCTTTGCGGACTATCGCTACGTTTGATTCAATGTCTGCAATTTGACGTTTACCAGCCATATCTACTAGATTCCGATGATATACAGAAGGGAAACCCAAATACTGATCAATAATTTATCGTTTCGAGGTTCATTTTTCGGTAGATTATGCTGTTAACAGCTTAATAACTTGTTATGCATCACATGCGACCTAAAATAACGGCGATCATTTTTGTCCTTATGGGATTGGTAGCGACGCTTGCGCTACTCGCGCAAGGCACCGTTGGACCTGCATCGATTGTTCATAAAGAGGTGGCCGAGCGTGTTGGAAATTCCGCAGCTCGAATCAATGCTGTTGTAGTCGCAAAATCAGAGGTATTGCCCCGGTCCATTGAATTACCATGGCGCCGGGAAGCAAAAATCACCATAAAGCAAATATATTGGTGGCTTACTGTGGGATATGGAATACCGGAATATGGAGAGGAATATATCCTTCGAAACGAGCGTAATGTTGAGGATGTCCGTTGTTTAGTTAGAGTTTTTGGTGACCACGTTGTTGGAATAACCATTGTTCGAAATCTGTCAGATACTGCATTCTCTAATAGCCTGATGGCCGCGCTATTAAAGGAGTTCCCAGGGTATATTTTTTTGGAAAAACAACATGCATAACCAGCGGGTCAACTTGACCGTCAAAAGCTACGCTCCTATCGTCGTTGCACTTTTGCCGCCAAGTTACCCTTATCGTTATGCACTATAGAGTCGAATACAAAGAGGATAGAGAGGCCATGCAGTTCGACACAGCGGAAGCTTGTCTAGGCTTTCTTGAGTTAGTGGGGACTACAATAGATAAACCCGTAGGTGTCTATATTGCTAGGAGCAATGGGGAGGCTCTGAGTTGTGTGATTGGAGCCTTAACAACTGCATTTGTGTGGTATCCAGCCAAGTATGATGGCATTGGTACTTGGTCTTCATACACCCATAAACCAGCTGAACGAGAGTTGGACTATTGGTTGTGCGGGTATCACACCCAAGCGGCTACTGAAAACCAGGTCGATAAGGCGCTTCTTTCTGAGGTAGTGCAAGGCTTTCTTAATGACGGCACAAGGAGTGACTTGATCCAATGGGTAAGAGACTAGCGCATAACACGGCGCTCCAGCCGACGTCAGGCCGCGATACGGCCTTCCTTGGCTGAGCTTGGCGTTAAACAAGAAATATCTGACTAAAACCAGCCATTCAGAAATTAACCCCGAAGGTCGCAAATTGGCCGGTTGGTTCAGGTCGCCACCGTCTGCTGTGTAATCCTACAGTTTGCAGAATCTATATTTAGCTGAACGGCCGCTTTGTAGAATCGTGACCGTCAAAAATGGGTCGAGTCCAGCCGAAGACCACTTTCAATGGCTTGCCCAATAACGGCCCTTCGTTCGTTGAGGTCATGGGCGGAAAAGTCACCGGTATCGCCTAGAATCTGGTTTGGCAGGCTGACACCGATCATTTGGGCATTTCGACCAGCGGCTATGGGAGTGACCGCTAGGCCCAAAGGTCCACCATCGGAATACGCGGCCCCCTTGATATGCAGCGACTCAGTGACCAAGCCATTGTTTTCATTATAAATACGTTTAAGGACTTTCATTGATTTAACATAATTAATGTTATGCGAAGTCAGGAATCTGTTTAAGCAATAGCGTCATGTCCCGTTTTCGCAACGTTGCCCTGTTAACCTTGACGCGCGAAGCGGGCTGTCAACCGGCATCACACTGACAGGACGATCTGGCTCCAACCTCATCCCGAGATGGCTACCGCGTCAAAGACCTGGTCAATTTCACCTTGCTGGACAGTCAAGTCGAGAATCTGGTGTCGGCAATGACGGCGTTCGCACCGCCGGCTGCGAGTCAGACCACCTTGCCGACCGAATATCAGACCGCGCTGGCACCGGTGATTGCGGCCAATTGGCACTAATCGGCGTATCCTGAAGCCTGTCCCTGAGGTGTTTTGCTTCAGGGATTTGGCTCCCGATCCTTGGTGCGCTTCCGAATGGATGTCCTCTGGTATTCTTGCGGTCGTTAACCAACGGGAGACGTCACAAAACGCGGCTGCTGTTTTCTACAGGCTTAGCCGCGTTGCCTCAAATGCTCCAATAATTCAATCTGTGCAGGCAAACAAACCGCGTTGAGATCATAGCGATCAATCACGGTTTGGCGGGCGTTGCGGCGTAATGCGGCAAAACCCTGCGGCCCTGCCTTTAGACCTTCGATAACCTGATCGGCAATCTCGCTGGGCGAGAAGAAGTCCACCAACCAACCGTTTTCGCCGTCGCGCACCACTTCTTTTACCGGCGCGGTGTTCGAAGCCACCAGCAAACAACCGGCGGCCATCGCTTCCAACATCGACCAGGACAACACGAAGGGGTAGGTCAGATAGACGTGAACCCTGGATAGTTGCAATATCGTCAGAAAGGTCGGATACGCTACCTTGCCCAAAAAATGCACCCGCCGACTATCCAATTCGTCGCCAAGCTCCGCCAGCAACTGTTGACGATAGGTCTGCCCCGGCGGCAGACGCTTGCCGTAACTGACCTCGTCGCCGCCGACGATCAAAATTTGGGCGTGGGGGCGAGCCGCCAGGATGGCCGGCAAGCTGCGCATGAAGCTCGGAAAGCCGCGGTAGGGTTCCAGGTTGCGGGCAATATAAGTAACGATTTCGTCGCCCCGACTCAGCGATAATCCCGCTTGCGCGAGGGTCAAGGTGGCATCCGGCTTCGGATACACGATGCGAGTATCGATACCGTCGTGGACCACGTTCAATTTATCCTGGTAGCCGCTTGGATAGCCTGACTTCTGCCACTGGGTGGGGCAAAGTCCGGCATCGACGGTATCCAAGGCCAAGTAGTTGCCCAGGTTCTTGGTCCGCAAGCGCGGCCCATCGTCGAAGGCGACCGGTTCGCTGGGATCGAAACCGACATCGGCACCGGTCAGGCGGTAAAAGAACTCAAAGTAGCCCAGCAGTGGCGAATCCGGAAATACCTCCTTCAAATACCAGATCTCGCCCCAGCCGTTATGGCCCAGCATCACATCCGGCACGAAACCGGTGCGCTTCAAGTCCAGGGCGATGCGGGCGATGCTCTGGGCGTTGATCACAGCCGATTCGGTTTCCCGCAAATAGTGGTGAACGGTGTGCGACCGTGCCCGGTGCGGCCGGTAAACAATTTTCCGCACGCCCGGCAGTTCGCCTTCCGAACGTTGGGTGATAAACACGACTTGATGCTGAGGATTCGCAGCCAGATAAGCAGCCAAATGGCGATACTGTCCAGGGAAGTTTTGATGGACGAATAGGAATTTCATCGGATGTTAAAGCGCTAAACCAAGCCGTTTGCGGCGTTTACAGTGTAAGGCACAGGAATGTTGATATTCTAAAGCGATCATTTTGGGTAGACCACGGGGCAGCGGCTAGCGGCACCGAGCGCGATCACCGAGTGTAGGGCTGGACAGCCTCCACGGGGCGGGTACCCATGAACGAACCTGGAGTCCCCGAGGCCAAGCGCCTCGGGAACTGGCTTTAGAGGACGATCAATGCCAATTGGCCGCAATCACTGGTGCCAGCGCGGTCTGATAATTGGCTGGCAAGGTGGTTTGGCCCGACGCCGGCGGCGCGAAGGCCGCCATCGCCGACACCAGACTCTCGACTTGGCTGTCCAGCAAGGTCAAATTACCGTCGGTGGTCTTGAATTGCTCGACATGGTTGGCGCTGCCGCTGTACCAGTCTTGCACAACCAATTTGTCCGAGGTACCGATGATGCTGACTTCCAGGTTGTTGCCGGTGTGTACGAACCACAACTGGTCGGCGCTCACGCCGCTGACGAACAGGGCCACGTCGGTATTGCCCGCCGTCGCATCGTTCTCGACCACGGTGTCGGCACCGTAATCTCGGCCCAGCTGGTAAGTGTCGTTGCCATTACCACCAACCAAGGTATCCATTCCTTCTCCACCATCCAGCTGATCGCCGCCGCTGCCCGTACTCAGATAATCATTTCCTGCGCCGCCGCTAAACGCGTTGTCGCTATTCGAAGAATCACCTAACAGTTGATTGTCTGAGTTATTTCCAATCAAATGGAATCCAGAAGATCCCCAAACGATAGCGTTTTCAATATTTGAGGCAAGCTCATAAGTCTTACCGGATGATATTTCTGAAAAGTAAACAGTATCCACACCTTCTCCGGCATTCTCCACTAACGTATCGACGTTAATGTCAGTGTCTGTTAACCAATACGTATCGTTACCATCACCGCCAACTAAGGTATCCGTGCCGTCACCACCGCTAAGCCCGTCATTACCGAAACCGCCGCTCAATATATTAGCGCTTTCGTTACCATTCAGGCTGTTGTTGCCGGTATTGCCAATGCCATTGATAGCTCCCGCACCGTAGGCCAAATTCAGGCCCTCCACATTGGCAGCCAAGCTATAGTTATTTATGCCGGTTTCTACAGTATCCCAATCACCTTCGCCCATGCTTTCAACAACAATATCCCCTAAGTTATCGACATAGTAATAGTCGTCTCCAACACCGCCCATCAGAGTATCGGCACCCAGTCCACCATCCAGAGTATCGTCACCTAGACCTCCAGAAAGAAGATTGGCGCTCTGATTTCCGTAAAGCTGATTATCCCCATCGTTGCCGCTACCGTTGATAGCCCCGGCGCCATACGCCAACTGCAAGTTCTCGACATTGGTGATCAAGGTATAACCGCTAATACTCGTTTCCACGGTATCCCATCCCTCGTCCGCGTTCTCGAACACCGCGTCGCCGACGTTGTCAACGTAGTAATAATCATCATCGACGCCGCCGGATAGGTTGTCCGCGCCCAAACCGCCATCAAGCGTGTCGTATCCTGTTCCTCCAATCAGTACGTTGGCTGCGCTGTTGCCGATTATGAAATTATCTTCTTCATTCCCGGTGCCGTTGATGGCGGTTGTGCCGGTTAACGTCAGGTTCTCGACGTTGGCTCCCAGGGTCCAGGTGATACTGCTTTGCACGGTATCGATGCCTTCGTTAGCATTTTCAACGACCGTATCGCCGCTACCCACTACGTAGGTGTCGTTGCCGACGCCGCCGGTCAGGGTGTTGGCTACGCTGTTGCCTGTCAGGACGTTGTCCAAGGAATTGCCGGTACCGTTGATGGCGGCCGTGCCGGTCAAGGTCAGATTTTCAACGTTGGCGCCCAAGGTCCAGGCGATACCGCTTTGTACAGTGTCGATACCTTCGTTGGTGTATTCTACGACCGTATCGCCGGTGCCCACGACATAGGTATCGTTGCCGGCGCCACCGGACAGCACGTTGGCCGCACTGTTGCCGGCCAGGACGTTGTCCAGAGCGTTGCCGGTGCCGTTGATGGCGGTCGTGCCGGTCAGCGTCAGACTCTCCAGATTGGCGCCTAAAGTCCAGGTAAGACTGCTTTGAACAGCATCCGTACCTTCACCAATCGCCTCTATCACGACATCGCCGGCATTGTCCACCACGTAAATATCGTCGCCGACCCCACCCATCATCGTGTCGGCGCCTGTGCCGCCGGATAAGGTATTGGCCGCCGCATTGCCGGTCAACGTGTTGTTCAGAGTATTGCCGGTGCCGTTGATCGCCGCAGTACCGGTCAATACCAGGTTCTCAACGTTATTACCCAAGGTGTATGCCGCGCTGGAATTCACGGTATCGGTACCCTCATTCGCATTTTCGGTGACGATATCCGAGGCATTGTCGACATAATAGGTATCGTCGCCCATGCCGCCGACCAGACTGTCAGCACCTGCGCCACCGTCCAAGGTGTCGTTACCGGCACCGCCGGTCAAGGTATTGACGGCACTGTTGCCGGTCAGAACGTTGTTTAGAGTATTGCCAGTACCGTTGATGGCGGTCGTACCGGTCAACACTAGATTTTCGACGTTATTGCCCAACGTGTAAGCCACGCCGGAACGCACGGTATCGGTACCCTCATTCGCATTTTCGGTGACGATATCCGAGGCATTGTCGACATAGTAGGTATCGTCGCCCGTGCCGCCGACCAAACTGTCGGCACCCGCTCCACCGTCCAACGTATCGTTACCGGCACCGCCGGTCAAGGTATTGACGGCGCTATTGCCGGTCAGGACGTTGTCCAGCGTGTTGCCGGTGCCGTTAATCGTGGTCGTACCGGTCAAGGTCAGATTTTCAACGTTGGCGCCCAGGGTCCAGGTGATGCCACTTTGCACGGTGTCGATGCCTTCGTTGGCGTTTTCCGCGACCGTATCGCCACTACCCACGACATAGGTATCATTACCAGCACCGCCGGTCATCACATTGGCTGCACTGTTTCCGGTCAGGACGTTGTCCAAAGCATTACCGGTAGCATTGATTGCGGTTGTACCAGTCAAGGTCAGGTTTTCAATGTTGGCGGAAAGAGCGTAAGTCACAGCGCTTTGTACTAAATCGTTACCTTCACCGATCGATTCGGATACGACATCGCCGGCATTGTCCACCACGTAAATATCGTCGCCGGCACCGCCAGCCATCGTATCGGCACCGGTACCGCCCGATAGGGTATTGGCCGCACTGTTACCGGTTAACGTGTTGTTCAAGGTATTGCCAGTCCCGTTGATCACCGAGGTACCGGTCAACACCAAATTCTCGACGTTATTGGCCAGAGTTAACGAGACAGTACTGCGCACCGTGTCTGTTCCTTCGTTGGCATTCTCTGTCACGACGTCGGAAGTACTGTCAACGACATAGATATCGTTTCCTGCGCCTCCCACTAACGTGTCATTACCGGCACGACCGTCCAACGTATCGTTGCCGGCACCGCCGGTCAGTGTGTTAGCGGCACTATTGCCGGTTAGGACGTTATCCAGCGTGTTGCCGGTGCCGTTAATCGCGGTCGTACCGGTCAAGGTCAGATTTTCAACGTTGGCGCCCAGGGTCCAGGTGATGCCACTTTGCACGGTGTCGATGCCCTCGTTGGCGTTTTCCACAATGATATCCCCGGTTCCGACCACATAAGTATCGTTGCCTAATCCGCCGGTCAATGTGTTGACCGCACTGTTGCCGGTCAGGACGTTGTCCAAAGCATTACCGGTAGCATTGATTGCAGTCGTGCCGGTCAAGGTCAGATTTTCAACGTTGGCGGAAAGAGCGTAAGTCATGGCACTTTGTACTAAATCGTTACCTTCACCGATCGATTCGAATACGACATCGCCGGCATTGTCCACCACGTAAATATCGTCGCCGGCACCGCCAGTCATCGTGTCGGCACCGGTACCGCCCGATAGGGTATTGGCCGCACTGTTACCGGTTAACGTGTTGTTCAAGGTATTGCCAGTCCCGTTGATCACCGAGGTACCGGTCAACACCAAATTCTCGACGTTATTGGCCAGAGTTAACGAGACAGTACTGCGCACCGTGTCTGTTCCTTCGTTGGCATTCTCTGTCACGACGTCGGAAGTACTGTCAACGACATAGATATCGTTTCCTGCGCCTCCCACTAACGTGTCATTACCGGCACGACCGTCCAACGTATCGTTACCGGCACCGCCGGTCAGTGTGTTAGCGGCACTATTGCCGGTTAGGACGTTATCCAGCGTGTTGCCGGTGCCGTTAATCGCGGTCGTACCGGTCAAGGTCAGATTTTCAACGTTGGCGCCCAGGGTCCAGGTGATGCCACTTTGCACGGTATCCAAGCCTTCTCCAGCGAGTTCCGTTACCGTATCGCCGCTAACGTCCAATACATAAATATCGTCTCCTAAACCGCCGAGCATAGTGTCCGCGCCAGTTCCACCATTTAAGATATTGTTTCCGTTATTTCCGGTAAGGATATTGGCCAATGAGTTCCCGGTCGCATAAATTGCATCACTACCAGTCAATACCAGATTTTCCACATTTGTCGTCAGCGTATAACTTACCGAACTCCGCACTGTGTCAGTTCCCGCGCCTGACGATTCGTTGACCACGTCACCGATGTTATCCACGATATAAACGTCATTGCCCGTACCGCCAGCCAGGTTATCCGTACCCATTCCGCCGTCCAACGTATCATTACCGCTTCCGCCGCTAAGTGAGTTATTGGCTGAATTACCCGTTATGACATTGTCTAGAGCGTTCCCTGTACCGTTAATTACATCCGCACCAGCCAGAACCAGATTCTCTATTTCGGTACCTAACGTAAACGAAACACTGCTAGTCACAGTGTCGATTCCTTCGTTAGCAAACTCAACAATCTGATCGCCAACATTATCCACAATAAAACTATCATCACCTGAGCCACCTTCCATGTAGTCAGCTCCACCACTACCATCCAAGGTGTCATTACCGCCTCGGCCGTACAGCACATCGGCGGACATGCTCCCGGTAATGGTATTCGCCAATCCGTTGCCATCGCCAACCGCGCCATTTGAGTTGGCTAAAATCAAGTTCTCGACGTTGTCGGCGACAAGCGTGTATATTAGCTTGCTTCGAATCGTATCGACGCCTTCTCCACTATTCTCTATGACCTCGTCGTCGACATCATCAATTTCATATAAATCGTTTCCGTCGCCGCCAACCAGTAGATCCGAGTCTAAACCACCATTCAAATAATCATTACCCGAGCCGCCTAACAGCACGTCGCCGTCAGTTCCACCGTTTAACGTATCGTTTCCAGATCCTCCTTCCAAGGTGTCTTCACCATAATTGCCGGAAAGCACGTCATCCCCTCCCAATCCAGACAGTAAGTCATAACCGCTCTTACCTGCGAGAGAATCATTTAACTCCGTTCCCGTTAACACCATATTGGCAGCCGGAGTAACCGAAAGATTAAAGTTAGTTGAATTGACGTGGCCTTTTTTATCGGCAACAGAAACTTGAATAGTTGTAGAGCCTAAATTACTTCCTGTTGGCTGCCCGCTAAATGTTTTTGTAGCAGCATCGAAAGTAATCCAACTTGGCAATGGCAACCCGCTCTGAAGTCTTGCCGAGTAGGTTAGTTCGTCGCCCTGATCGGGGTCGACGAACACCTCAGGCAAAGCAAAGGCAAAGGTATCGCCGTCAACAACGTTTTTATCCGGTAAAGACACGGCAAGTTCAGGGGCGAAGTTCAAGTCCAGACCGGCTTTCTGTTCAATGGTCTTGGCATCCCATGTCACACCGTTACTAAATCTCAGCGCTTCGATTCGATAGCCCGGATTCGGCAGCCATCGAACCTTAAGCTGATCCTCCGTGCCGTTGATACTGATCAGGATATTCGCGTCGTCGTAAGTGAGCGTGACATCCTCCGGGGCAATACCCGGTTCGAGCGCTATTTGGTCATATCCGCCACTGACTCTGTCAAAATCGACTATCAAGTCTTTATCGGAACCAATCCCAAAAATGTAAGTGTCATTGCCTAAACCACCGTTCAGGAGATCATTACCCGACCCGCCAATGAGGGTATCGTCGCCAGCGCCGCCGTACAAAACGTCGTCGCCTGCGCCACCGGAAAAGTTGTCATTGCCTTCGAATCCTTGCATGGTATCCGCGCCGGAAAAACCAACCACCGAATCGTTCCGGCCGGTGCCCTGGATGTCTCCCCCTTGGGAGGCACCCGCCCAATAACGATTAGCTATTGCAGCCTTATCCCAGACAGTACCATTCACAAATTCGACTCGATCTACGTGGTTAACGCCAGGTATAAACCAGCCATCAAGTACCAGTTTGTCACCAGTTGTCGAGACAACCAGCTGAAGATCATATTCGTTTTGATCCCCCATACCCACGTGCCAGTGCTGGCCTGTCACCACCACGTCTTCCGGTCTGATACCCGCCCCCATGCGGATCGTATCGCTACCGTCGTTTTCATGGTCCAGAGCACTATATGGCCCATTACCCGTACGGATTTGATCAGTACCATAACCTAATCCAAACAGATAGGTATCATCGCCCGCACCGCCAATCAAAAGGTCGCCAACGCCACCGCCGATGGTATTGGTGGTTATTTCCCCGTCGGCACCGCCGTCCAAAGTATCGTTACCGTCGCCACCCTCCACATAGTCAATGCCTAGGCTGCCACTTAGCACGTCATTGCCGGCGAAACCGTAAATTCGATCTGCACCGTTTAAACCGGCAATCGTTTCATTGTTCATCGAACCGTAGAGTAAATCATCGCCACCACTAGCATTTAAACTGAGTGCTGCCAGAATCTGGTTTAGATTCCAGATAGTGCCGTCCGCAAATTCAAATCGACTAATAATGTCTGTCTGCGATGGCTCGAATGATTGAATATCCAGCGTGTCCGAACTGTCGCTCAGTGCTATTCGCAAGGTACTATAATTCGCCGCATCGACGGGAAGCATGCTTAATCTGAGCAGGTTGGGCGAGATATCAGCGTTGAACCGGACAATGCCGGTTGGGTGATAGCCGGTAACGACGTCTGCGCCATAGCCATGCCCGAATACATAAATGTCGTCTCCACCCGCCAATGTATCGTTCCCCGCACCACCATCCAGAACATCTCGGCCTTTTCCTTCACCACCATACAAGTAATCGTTTCCGGAACCGCCTAGCAAAAGATCGTTACCGGATCCGCCATCAAGCGTATCGTCACCGTCCCCTCCATACAACGAATCAAAACCCGAACCACCATTGATGGTATCGTTTCCTGCTTGCCCGTTAATGACATCGTCGTATTTGCTTCCATTTAAAGTCTCGCCTACGGACGTACCTGAAACAGGGCCGCTCGTCGGCTTTGTAAGATCCCACACGGTTCCATCCGCAAAAACCGCCCGTTCAATCCTGCTGAAATCGTCACTTAGACGGTTGCTCAAAATCAGAATGTCTGTGGTACTACCGGCTAGTTTGATACGCAAATCGGAATAATATTCTTCTAATATAACGTCTTGTGGACGAACGCCAGAGGTAAACTGGATTGTATCGTTTCCGCTACCGGACTGCGCACTTCCCAGCAGTTCATACTCGGTAATCTGAACTGTTCCGGAGCCGTAGCCGAACAGGTAAGTGTCATCACCTTCGCCTCCATAAAGTTCGTCAACCGAATTGGTATTACCTCCGCCATCCAGTACATCATTGCCCGAGTTTCCGTAGATACGGTCGCCACCGCCCAGCCCATTAAGACTATCGCCATTGGGACTGCCATAAATGTAATCCGCTCCGGATGTGGCGCTCTGACTGCCGCTGTGGGCTTCGATCGCGGCCCCATCCCAGACCGTACCGTCTGAAAACTCCAGTTTTAGCGTACCGTAGATATTTTCTTGATTGAACCATCCGTAGACTTCCAATTGATCAGACGCCCCAATAATCGAAATCATCAAACTCCCATTGTTGTAACCGCCGCGTGCCAGGACAATCTCGTTAGGAAGTAACGACAGCCGAATTGTATCGGTATCGCCAGCAGCCACATCTCTGCCATAAACCGTCCGCTGATAAACTGAATCGTAGAGATAATCTTGGCCGGATCCGCGGCCGAAATAGTAGTAATCGCTGCCCCTTCCCCCTCTCAGTGTATCGTTTCCGGCGCCACCATCTATCACGTCGTTGCCATCACCTCCGTCAAGATTATCGTTGCCTCCGCCGCCCATCAACGTATCGTTGCCATTGAAGCCGAACAGTTGGTCCGCACCGAAACCGGTTTCTTCTCGATCGTCGGATGCAGTGCCGTAAGCGATGTCGTTACCCTCTGAACTGGCCAAGGTCAGCCGATTTTGGATATCTTGCGCAGTCAAAATCGAGCCGTCCGCAAACAAAATCTGAGCGAGCCGATCGAATCCATCGTAACTTTCTACGAATTGCCCGGATACGGTGATTTGATCGCCACCATTCACACCAATGAACAAGCTGTTGGCATCCCGTGTAAATTTCAAATCCACCAGAGAGATGCCGGCGCCGAATATCAACGTGCCATTGCTGAAATAGACCAAATCATTGCCGTCGCCACGCGAGAAGTAAACATCGCTATTGTTCCCGCCGTGTATAGTGTCATTGCCTCTACCCCCGACGAGAACGGCGGCCGTCCCATCACCGATAACGGTTAGATCATCGTTACCCGCACCGCCCTCCAAATGTACCTGATCCCATTTGCCGGAGTACGTACCACCTTGAATCGTATCGTTGCCATCACCGCCAAACAGAACATCATTGCCACCGGAACCCACGATACTGTCATTACCGCCCAAACCATTGAAATAATCGTCATCCTCCGGATATCCCACGATGGTGTCGTTGCCGTTGGTCATATGCCAGAGATTGGCTTTGATGTCGTCGACGGTCCAAACCGTGCCGTCAGCGAATTCGATTCGTTGAATGACATAATTCTCGGCCGTGGAAGTCCCCCCCGTCATTCGCCAATGGTTCAGTATCAGCTTGTCGCTGCCATTGCCAAGATCCAATACGAAGCCATCGTTATAATCGGATTCGCTGGCCGTTGGGCGGCGCAGTATTACGCTCCCGGGCAAGATGCCTGCACCCAATTTGATGACGTTGATACCGTTCGCCACTTCCTCGATGCGGTCTTGGCCATAACCCAGATTAAATAGGTAGGTATCGCTGCCCAGGCCGCCGCTGAGATAGTCGTTACCGGTTCCGCCATCCAGCGTGTCATCGCCGGCATTACCGTAAACACTGTCATCGCCGCCGGCCGCGCGAATGTTGTCGGCCCCAACGAATCCGAATAAGCCTTGTGATGTATCATTACCGGCGAGAACCGCTGCTTTGATTGACTCAAAATTTAGGCCGGTACCGTCGCTGAATTGAATGTGTTGAATGGGGTTATAAGTATTGTTTACATCAGCGTCTGTAAAGAAATTCCTAATGGTGATTTTGTCGTTGGTATTGGCCAACGACAAGACAAGATCGTCGGAATAAGCGGAACGGGCAACCACAATGTCGCCTGCATTGATCCCTTCTTTGAATTGCAGGGTATTGTGTTTACCTTCCGTACCAAACGACGGCATAATCGTGTCTTGGCCGTCGCCTCTGCCAAATCGGTAGGTGTTATTGCCCCCGTTGTCATACAACCAGTCATTCCCCATGCCACCGTCGAGCGTATCGTCGCCTGCATACCCGAAAAGCCGGTCGTCGCCCATCCCGCCGATGAGGATATCGTTGCCGGAACCACCGTACAGTGTATCGGCACCTGCGCCGCCGTAGAGTTTGCCGCCATCGTTACCCAAGCCCAGGTTGAGGGCGGTAGTGAGGGACGTACCGACCAGCGTTTCCAGATCGACTTGATCCCCGTTGGCGAATGCCAGCGTGGCTTCGGTGCCGAAAAAGGCGCTTTGGATTTTGACTGTTTCTCCAGTATCCGTGACGATACCCAAGAGGAAGTATTGATTTTGATCGCCAAAGTGACCAACCGTAAGATCTGTCACAGTATTAGCAGATGCGAGTTGGATGGTATTATGACCATCAATATCGCCAATCGTGTCTTCACCAGTTACGTTCTGATAAGTATCGTCACCGGCGCCGCCGGCCAGATAATCGATGCCACTCCCACCATCTAAGGTGTCATTACCGCCATCGCCAAACAAGTTGTCGTTGCCCTCGCCGCCGAACAGCAAATCAGCGCCTTGGTATTGCGCATCAATGCCGGCGGCGTCGCCTTCCAAGTTGTCATCGCCGTCCCCACCGTAGATCGTATCCGCACCGCCTTCGCCCCAAACCGTGTCGTTACCGCCCTTGGCATCAATGAAGTCATTGCCGTGATAATAGGCGGCATAGCCCACACGCATATCGTCCCCTTCGATGATGTCGTTGGTATCGCCGCCAAGGATGGTGTCGCTACCGCCGCCGCCCCGGGCGAATTGCTGCACTTGGCCTTCGCCTAAATCCAGGTAGTCGTCACCGTGCTGATCCGGACTGGCGTTCAGGTCGCCGTCCAAGCCATCGTCGTTGGCACCGCCGTAGACCGTATCGTTACCGGCGCCGCCGTCGAGGGCGTCCATGCCGTTTTCGCCGTAAATCACGTCGTCGCCACGCCCGCCCATGACCCAATCGCCGCCGTCGCCGCCGTAGACCATGTCATCACCGCCTTGGCCGGTATCGAGCGAGCCGTTCACCGGGCTGAGGCCGACACCGTTGAGATTGGGCCGAGTCGAGTCGGCAAAGGGATAGGTCTGGTCAGTCTTGGCAAAGGTCCAGTCATTGACCGAAGTGGTGTAATCCGCATCGGCGAAGATGATGTCGTTACCGGCCCCGCCTTCCAGCCAGTCGCTGCCTTCGCCACCCATCAAGGCATCGGAACGGCCGCCGCCGATCAGTATGTCGTCGCCGGTGCCGCCGCTGAGAAAATCGCCCACCCGATCAGCCGGGACCGGGCCCAATCCGGCTTCGGCGTTTTGTTCGTCAGCATAGAGTACGTCGTTGCCTGCACCGCCTTGCAGGAGGTCGCGACCGGCGCCGCCGTCCAGCACGTCGTTGCCTTGGCCGCCGAGCAACAAGTCGTTGCCGTTGCCGCCGTACAGAATATCGTTACCGCCCAACGCCACCGCCTGAACGACGGCCCCGTTGAGTTGCTGGCGGTGATGAGTCACCCCGTCTTCGTCCAGTTCGGCAATACTGGTCACGGACCAAGCGCCGCTGGCGTTGGCGATACCCCCATCGCCGTAGAGCAAATCGTCATCGCCGCCGCCCAGCAGAATATCCGCGCCGTCGCCGCCGGCCAATACATCCTGGCCACTACTGCCGTAGAGTTGATCGTTACCGCCGCCGCTGGCCAGCAGGTCGCCGCGTTGCGCCGTGCCGACAGCGGTTTGGCCTTGGTTGTATAGGGTCTGGAAGTCTTGTTGCTGGTCGGCGTACAGCAGATTATCGCCGCCGCGATTGGCCAGCAGGATGTCGCTCCCGCCCATACCTTGCAACAAGTCGTTGCCGGTGTCGTCGTAGAGGGTATCATCACGGCCCGGATCGGCTTCGTCGCCAACCTTAACATTGCCCAAGGCGTCATAATCAATCTGGATACCGTCTGTGTTGGGGTCTTGGTCCAGGGGCTTGAGGTCTCCGTGGGGAATAACACTTGCCGAAACGTCGGCGGCGGCAGTTTGCAGATGAATGCCGAAATCGTTCTCTGCGAATGCACTAGCGCTAGTTTGGTTTTGGAAAGTTATGCTATCTTCGGCACTCAGCGTCAGATGGCCGGGAGAATGGAACTGAATAATCTTGCCGTCACGAGAAGTAAAGATTGTGCCGCTGCCGTTATCGGTAAATACACCATCAATAAGTTTACCTTCATAGAAAATTCTATTTTGACCGCTATCAACAATAGTGTCGTTGCCTTCGATTATGTATAAGTCTTCACCCTCTCCTCCAATCAGCGTATCGGCGCCAGCCCCGCCTTCCAGCGTGTCTTTACCTCTACCTCCCTCAAGTCGGTTGTTGCCGCCATTGCCGGTCAAATGATCGTTTTTAGAACTGCCGATAGCGTTTTCGATCCAGTTGTTTTCTTGACCAGCCACTTGAAAGGCAATGGCTATTTGGGATTTACTTGTTTTTTCACTACTGCCGACAAAACTGAAATGGCCTGGGCGTAGGTCAATGGTGACGCTTTGGCTTTGGTCGCTGGCGTCGATTGTGTCCGTACCACTAGCGTCCCAGATGGCTTGAATGGCATCAAGAGCACCTGTTTTAAACTGGAAAATATTATCGCCGGCATTGGTATTAGGATTGACGCCATAGAGATATTGAATAGCCAAAATATCGTACAGCATCGGTTTTGACGGTAACCACCAACCGCCGAATTTATCTATATAATTAACCATTGTGGTGTATTTGGTATTGGCTGTTTCGGCTAAATCAGGATAATCTGTTAAATAGGGAGAACTCTCATTTGATTTATAGTCTTTTGGATGATCCAATCCAAGGGCATGCCCGAGTTCATGAAATATCGTTTCATAGCCAATCTGTCCCGGCGCAAGTTGGCTATTTTGTGATACTGCGCTATTTAAAAAAATATCGCCATCTACACCGGCCTTTTTAGGATTGGGTGATAGCGTGTTCCCGAATTCGTCCGGATCCATTTTTATGTTTGTAACCGCAATATCGCCAATTTGGCCTATCGATTGTACAAAGGTAATATTGGCTACCGCTGCCCAAGCCTCCGTAGCTAAGTTGAAAACGTCCTTTTGTGCTTGGCTAAGGCTGCTAAAACTGTTGACGTCAACAACACTGCGGGAGTTTAATAACCATGAGTCACCATATTCTCCGGAATAATAGGCAGGGCGGCCATCTAAAAAGCTATAGGTTATAGTTAAAGGCGTATTAGGATTAAGCCCGGTGACCCGGTCACCGTTCCAAGAATACTTTGCCAAGGTATTTATGATATTTTGTTGATTCGTAGTCATTTAATATAGTCCATCAGTAATTTATAATTGGGGGAGTGGTTTAAAATTGGGCAGTATTCACGTCTGGGATTGGGCATTGGAAAACATAGCCATGGCTCCAAATTAATCATATTATTGAGAATACTTACAAATTCTTTGAGAAGGACAGCCACAGGTGCAATTTTACTCGTTTCATTGCCATTATTATAGATAATAGAAGTACTCCAATCTCTATCGTCAATATATTCTATTTTATACCGTTCCAGATTATATTGTTCATCTTGGCTTAAATTATGCCGGTTGTCATAGCGCACCATAAACTCGGAAAGTTCTTGTTGGCGTTTTTGATATAGTTTTTGATAGAGATCGACCAGATATTGCACCTGTTTAGGTTTTATCTTGCCGTAGCGGTCACCGATGACATTGACATCGTCAACCCCGTGATAATGCACAGTTCCATCCGCATAGAGCTCAATTTGATAATTAAGCCACGCAGCGCTTTGGACGCCGTGCTTGTCAAAAATCAACACAGGCGGGGGCTTTGCAGGGCAACTTCCAATCGACAAAATCCATAAAATCATAAGGCGCAATAGCCAGCGGGCATTGCGCCGTATTTTCAAACTATTCAAACTCATATAAATCTCCATCCATTCCTGCTCAATTTAAAGGATAAATATCACGTTCAACCCATCGGTGAAAGGTCGAATAAGGCCAGTCTTTTACTTGCTAAACATAACCATGTTTCATTGGGTTGCAATGGATATCATTCGAATGCGCTTGAAAATCCGCTTCATCTCGAATGAGATGATTCCAATAACGCCGCTGCCAGATGCCGCGTTCTCCTCGTTTAAGTCGCACACTCGATCTGCGCTCGGTTGTGGGTATTGCTTTAGAAAATCCAATTTTTATCAAGCGTATTCGGGTGGCAAAATCGGTATCGTTTTCCGGTAACTCAATCAAACAATGCATGTGTTCGGGCAATACCACCCAGCCGTGAATTTCGAACGGGTGATGAGCTTTCACCGTTTTAACCGACTCCCTCAAAGCTTGAATATGCCGGATCAACAAATCGTTATCCTTTCTTTATAACAAATTGATAGTAAAAAAATAGGTTTCGCCATGATGCCAAATTCTCCGGTAATCCATTTGTTTATTATCTATTTCGTGTTTTAAATACGGCGAAGTGCCCGTTGGTTATTGCGCCTTACGGCCTTAATGCGCCTAATTTCTGTTGCTCGGTAAAGTTTGCCATGATTATAATCCTTGTATATATTTAAAATTAATAATGAATTAAAACTTGAAGTCATCTGGCAAATATTGCGGGCAATCTTCTTCGCTGTTTTGGTGTTTTTCCGAAAAACACAGCCAGTTTTTTAAATCATTTGCCATATATTTTTTAAGTATTGTCAGTAACCCTCTGTAATAAAAAGCATTCGCAATATCTATTTTCGTATCCTCGAGTGTTAAGTGCGCTGATTTGCTCATTCCAACACCAATAGCTCTTTTACCATCATACTTTAGGAGTTCTCGAAACGGTAAAGATAAGAAGTCTTTTACCACTTCATCGACTTGCTCTTTACTTAGTGTTGCATCATAGCCTGCAACAACTCCATCAGTTTTATACGATTCATCGTTATCTCGGATAATAATGTTGTCTTGATAATGCACATTTCCATTTTTGTATATCTTTATAGAATGAAATCCAATTAATCCAATTTTCCTAAAATCACTCCTAAGCTCTAATATGACAGGGTTTGGCGTCTCAAGTGCGTAACTATTATCAAAAAAACATACAGCCAAAATTATAGAAACGATCATAAAACGCGATAAGATGCGCCGATAGGTGCCGACGCCAGGAGGCGCATCTGTCGAGTTACTAAAGGCCGTAAGGCGCAATAACCAGCGGGCATTTCGCCGTATTTCTATTCTCGGGTTATTATTCAAATTCATATCAATCACACGCCTTCCTATCTATTATTTGTTGCTCATAATTAGAACGATTTCTATCTAAGAGAAGTTACTGTACGGCCTTTTTTCTTGTACAGGCCGACAATAATTACTTTCGATCCGATTCCTTAACTAACCTTGTTTCGCTCGTTTCCGAGCGCCGATGTAACGTAGACGATCATTCGGTTTTTTCACCCACTCCGCGGCGTTTTGTAGCTACTGCCATCGCTTCGAATAAATTAATGTGTCTGGCGCGGCCCTGGTTCAGGTAGCGGTCGCCTTGGATGGGCAATGTTGGTCGATTGTCGCTAACAGACTAACTGATTACCATCACCCTTTTGTACTATCCGCCTGGGTTTTATGTGTGACGCCTTGCGCATTTCAGCTACGTTCGCGCTGCTAGACCCCACACGGTGCCATGGACGAATTGAATGCGCTGCAACGGGTTGGGGGTATTCGACGCGTCGTCTTGCGTGAGTAAGTCCAGCACGGGGGGCGATCGGTGGTCGCGGCAATCGTGATGAGCTGAGCGTTAACCGAGGATACTCAAACAGCAAGCGCCGACCGTTTTTGAGTTTTGCCTTTTGTCGTTTTGTCGTGTGGCGGTTGCATCTGCGAACGCCAGCCTATTGAATTCATCGTTCTGGAGTGCTGATAGCCGACTGACCGTTTCCGGCGCGCCCTTCGGCTTGCTCGATGATGTCCCGGCCCAGCAGGCCGGTGCTGGTGAATAAGCGCAAGCGCGCCGCTCGCCAGTCGGCCAGAGTGCGCAGGCGCTCCTGGCGGGCGTCGGCCAGCGCGGTCTGGGTATTCAGCAGTTCCAGGATGTCGGCGGCGCCTTTGTCGTAACGCCGCTGCGAGCTGGCGACGGCAGTTTGCGCGCTGTCCAGCCAAGTTGCCGAATAGCTCAGATTACGCAGTGCCGCTTCGGCCTCGGCGTGGGCCTTGACCACGTCCAGCAGGGTTTGTCGCTCGGTGTCGGCCAGTTCGGCCGCGCGTTGTTCGGCTTGGGCTTGCGCGCCGCGGATTTTGTAGGTGCGGGCAAAGCCTTCGAACAGCGGGATGGTCAGGTTGATGCCGATGGTTTCCACCCGGGTTTGGCTTTGCGACAGGGCTTGATTGGGGTAGCCGTTTTGGTAGGCGTTCAGGCTGAAGTCCAGCGTCGGCAGGCCTTCGGAACGGGCTTGCACGATGCGCTGCTTGGCGGCTTCCCATTGGGCCTGGGCCGCAACGATGGCCGGATGCCGGCGTTTGGCCTCGGCCAGCCAGATTTGCAGGTCGCGGCCGTCTTGGGCCAGCGTTTCGCCGGTTTGCTCAGGCTCGGCATTCTCCGGCAGGGTCAATACCGTTTCCGGGGCGATCCCCATGGCCTGGCGCAGTACCGCCAAGGCTTTGCGGTAATCGCCGTCGGCCCGGCTGCGCCCCAATGCCGCCTTGGCCAGGGCGGTTTCGGCTTGCAGAGTATCGCTACGGCTGCTGGCCCCGCTGGCCTCGCGGCGGCGGGCGCTGGCCAGGGTTTGGCCGGCCAACGCTTCGCTGTCGGTCTTGGCCTGCCGTTGGGCATTGGCGGTTTGGGCGTCGAAATAGGCTTGAATCACGCCGTCCAGCAGGCGTTGAAACACCGCGTCCTGGTTGGCCAAGGCCTGGGTCAACAGCCAGTTGGCGGCAGCCAGATTGGCGGCGCGGCCGCCGAAGTCGAACAAGCGCCAACTCAGATTGCCGTATAAGGTAAAGCCGTCGGTTTCGCTCGAAGGGAGGGGCGAGTCCGGATATTGGTAATAGCTGTTCAGATGGTTGACCGCCGCGTTCACGGTCGGCCAATAGCCGGCCTTGGCCACGCCGAGATTGGCGGCTTGGATCTTGAGCTCGGCCCAGGCGGCTTGGGCTTGCGGATGGTGGCACAAGGCTAGATCCACCGCCTCGTCCAGCAGCAACGGCGCGGCAAAGTCCTTTTCGACCGGACAGATGATGCCGCGCCGGTCGCCCGGCAATACGGCGCCTTGCTCCAGCACTGGCGGCCGGGTATCGAGCGGATCGTCGAGCACATCGGGGATATTCGGTCCGGCGGCCCAATCAAAACTCAGCGCCGGCACCGGTAGCAGACTCAGCGCCAAACCCAGCGTGATGACTTTGCTCGAACGGCGGGGGTGGCACGCGGTTCGCACCGTTCCGGACTTAACGCTCACGCAAGCTTTCCCGGCCGTGCTGCAACAGCGGCGTCAGTACGTATTCGATGACCCGGCGCCGGCCGGTTTTGATGTCGGCCTGGATCGACAAGCCGGGTGACAGCACCGCATCGTGGCCGTCGACCGCCAGCGTCGCCTGGTCGAGGGCAATGCGCACGCTGTAGATCAAGCCTTTTTTCTCGTCTTGAATCGCATCGCGCGAGACGTGGGCCACCCGGCCGGTGACGGTGCCGTATTTGGTATAGGGGAAGGCGTCGATCTTGACTTCGGCGCTCTGGCCTTCCTGGACGAAGCCGATGTCCTTGTTTTCCAAGCTGGCTTCCACTTCGACCGTGCTGTCTTGCGGCACGATCTGCAACAAGGGTTGGGCCGCCGCGACCACGCCGCCGACGGTGTGGGCCGCGAGTTGCAGTACGGTGCCGGACACCGGCGCGCTCAGTTTGAGCAAACGGCCATGGGCGTCGGCGCGGGCGGCGTCCTGTTCGGCGTCGCTGGCCAGTTTGCCGGCTTGGGTGTGTTCGTCGAAGGCCAGTTTGCGGGTTTCGGCGATCAGCGCCGCGCGTTGGTTTTTGGCGCTGTCGAGTTGGCCTTGCAGTTCGATGCGGGCCTGTTCCTTTTCCAGATAGGCGTGCGGGGCGACATCGTGGGCCTCGGCCAGGGCCTGGAAGTCGCGGGCTTGTTGCGCGACCAGCGGCAGTGCCGAGGCGTAACGGGCGATGTCGCCGTCCAGGCGTTGCCGCTTGGCGGTGAAGTCGCGGTACTGGCCTTCCAAATGCGCCAACGCGGCTTGGTATTTGGCCTCGGCTACTTGTTCGGGCCGAATCAAAACCGGTGGCTTGCCGCGGTCGATGGCGTCGATCAACGCTTGAGCCCTGGCCTGTTGCAAGCGGGCTTCGACGACATTGGCTCTGGCCTTGTCGCGTTCGGCATCGAAGGCGCTACTGTCCAGATTCAATAGCGGCTCGCCTTGGCGGACGAACTGGCCTTCGCGGACGTAAATCGCCGCGACGCTGGCGGTATCGACCGAGGCGATGGTTTTGGTGCGGGCGCTGGGGATGATCTTGCCGGCGGCGTTGACGATGATGTCCACTTCGCCGAACCAGGCCCAGGCCAGCGTTGCGGCGACCAGTGCCATCAACAACCAGGCCACGCCTCGACCCAGCGGCGAGACCGGTGCGGCCTGTAAGGCCAGGGCGGCCGGCAGAAATTCGGCTTCGTCGTTCGAACGTGGCGGGCTATCCAGTTCCCGCCGTTGCCGCCAAAAGTAACGGAAGGTGTCGCGGTAACGGCCCCACAGTTCGGCGTAGGCTTGCCAGCGGTAGCGCAGGCTCATGCGCCGGCCTGCTGCAATTGGTAAAGGTGGGCGTAGATGCCGTTCGGCACTTGCAATAATTCCTGATGCCGGCCGGTCTCGGCGATCTGGCCGCGCTCCATGACCACAATACGGTTGGCATCGCGTACCGCCGACAAACGGTGGGCGATGATCAATACGGTGCGACCCTGGCAGATGCGGCGCATATTGTCCTGGATGACTTTTTCCGACTCGTAGTCCAAGGCGCTAGTGGCTTCGTCGAAGATCAGGATGCGCGGGTTGCTGATCAACGCCCGGGCGATGGCGATGCGTTGGCGCTGGCCGCCGGATAAACCGGTGCCGTGTTCGCCGACCAGCGTGTCGTAACCTTCCGGCAATTCGCAAATGAACTCGTGGGCGCCGGCCAGTTTGGCGGCTTCAATCACGGCTTCGAACGGCAAGGCCGGATTGACCAAGGCGATGTTGTCGCGAATCGAGCGGTTGAACAGAGTATTTTCCTGCAACACCACGCCGATTTGTTGGCGTAGCGAAGCGGTGTCGATGATGCCAATGTCGTGGCCGTCGATCAGTACCCGGCCGCGGTCCGGTACGAACAGGCGCTGCACCAGCTTGGTCAAGGTGCTTTTGCCGGAGCCGGAGCGACCGACGATGCCGATCACTTCGCCCGGCGCGATGCGTAAGTCGACCGCGCGAATCACGTCCGGCGCATCCGGCCGGTAACGGAACGACACCTGGTCGAACTCGATGGCGCCGGCAATCCGCGGTAGCCGGGTTTTTTGGCCCATGACTTCGCTGCGGGTATTGAGAATGTCGCCCAAGCGGCGCATCGAAATGCCGACTTGCTGAAAGTCGTTCCACAGCTGTGCCAGCCGCAAAATCGGCGCCGAGACCTGGCCGGACAACATGTTGAAGGCCACCAGTTCGCCGACGGTCAACTGACCGTCGACTACCAGCGTGGCGCCCAGCCACATGATCGCGGCGGTCACCAGTTTGCTGATCAGATTGACGCCGCCGCCGGCCAAGGTAGCGGCCTGGGTGACCGACAGACCGGCCGTGACGTAAGCGGCCAGTTGCTTCTCCCAGTGTTGGGTCCAACGCGGTTCGACCGCCATGGCCTTGACCGTGTCGATGCCGCTGATGGTCTCCACCAAAAAAGCCTGGCTTTCGGCGCTACGGTTAAATTTCTCGTCCAATCGAGCCCGAATCACCGGGGTGAACACGACCGACAACAGAATATACAGCGGTATCGACACCACCACGATCAGGGTCAGCCAGGCGCTGTAATACAGCATTACGCCGATGAAGATCACCGAGAACAGCAAATCCAGCAGCAAGGTGATGGCATTACCGGTCAGAAACGAACGGATATTCTCCAGCTCGCGGACTCGGGCGACCGAATCGCCGACCCGGCGGGCTTGAAAATAGGCGGTGGGCAAGGCCAACAAATGCTTGAACAAGCGGGCGCCCAACTCCACGTCGATCTTGCTGCTGGTATGAGCGAACACCCACGTGCGGATACCGGACAAGGCAGCTTCGAACAGCATCGCCCCGATCAGGCCGATCGCGATCACATTCAAGGTCTTCATCGCGTGATTGACCAGCACCTTGTCCATCACCACCTGGAAAAACAGCGGCGTGACCAGGCCGATCAGCTGCAACACCAGCGAAATTAACAACACTTCGCCGAACAGTTTGCGGTACTTGATCAAGGCCGGAATGAACCAGGTGAAATCGAACTGGGCCGCCTCGCCGGCATAGCTGGCCTTGGAGGTAAAAAACAACAGTTCACCGGTCCAGCTCGCCAGCAGTTCGGCCAGGGTCATCACCGCCGGCGGCTCGCCGGGGCGCTGGATCAAGGCTTTGCCGCCGGCGTTGGGCAAGCCGCCATGGGTGGGCGCAGCCCCGCCTTGGTCAGGGCCGGCAGGTGCGGGCGACCCGGCATCGTATTTGGCCAGGATGAAATAACGGCCGTCCTTGCCCAACGCGATCGCCGGCAACGGCGCTAACGCCAAACGTTTCGGGTCCTGCCGGCGCGGCTTGGCGGTCAAGCCCAAGCGTTGAGCGGCCAGTTGCAGTGCCCGGTTATCGAAGCGGCAGCGCCCTTCGCGATCCGGCACCAACGCCGGCCCGAACTCGTGGCGCAAGGCGGCTTCGTCGGCGGCCACGCCGTGGAAGGCAGCCATCATCAATAACGCGGCCAGACCGGTGTCCAGGTCGGCGGGGGGTGGGGCGGACAGGCTCATCGGCTTTGCATCCGGGCCGTCCTGCGCTGATCGAGCAATGACTTGGTAACAAGCGGGGCGAAGCCAGATATTGAGGAGTGGTGCGAAGCTAACACAGTATCCTTACTACGTTGGTTGAAGTGATGATGGAAGGTCGGCGATGACAACCCCAGAACCGATACAGGCTTTGACTGCGGATTCGATCCACTGAAATTCGGCGCTAATTTACCGAGATTCCAGCGCGCTGTCCAACCCTGGTATCGGGACGTCGCTTCGCCTGTGTTCTGAGCCAGGGCCGGCGCCCAGAGATCGGGTCTCCGAGCGCCGATCCGGTGGGCTTATTGCCAATTCGCGACAATCACCGGCGCCAACGCGGTCTGGTAATTGGCCGGTAACGTGGTTTGGCCGGCCGCTGGAATCCCGAAGGTCACCATTGCCGAAACCAGATTCTCGATCCGACTGTCTACTAAGGTATGGTTGCCGTCGGTTGTCTTGAACTGTTCGACATGAGCGGCGCTGCTGGCGTACCAGTCCTTGAGCACCAGTTTATCCGAGGTGCCGATGATGCTAACTTCCAGATTATTGCCAGTGTGAACGAACCACAACTGGTCCGCGCCGACACCAGTCAGAAATTGAACGACGTCGGAATTGCCGACCGTGGCATCGTTTTCGACGATCAGATCCACGCCGTCGCCGCGGGCAAAGCCGTAAATGTCGTTGCCCGCGCCGCCGGCCAAGGTGTCGGCGCCTTTTCCGCCCCTGAGGGTGTTGGCACCGGCGTTGCCGTAGATCGTGTTGTCCAGACCGTTACCGGTGGCGCTAATCGCTACCGTACCCGTTAGACGTAAACTTTCCACGTTGTCGGTTAAGCTGTAGCTGACGCCGGCGTATACCGTATCGCCACCTTCGCCGGCCGCTTCAATCACTACGTCGCCGATATTGTCCACCTCGTAGGTATCGTTGCCTTGGCCGCCGCGCATGGTGTCGGCACCGCCGCCGCCTTTCAATGTATTGGCACCGGTATTGCCGTAGAGGACATTATTTAGGCTGTTGCCGGTAGCGTTAAGCGCCGCCGTACCGGTTAAACCTAAATTCTCCACATTGTCAGCCAGGGCGTAGCTGACGCTAGATTTCACGGCGTCGATACCACTATTCATTAACTCCAGAATTGTATCGCCAGCATTCTCAACGAGGTAGGTATCGTTGCCCAAACCTCCCACGAGTTGATCAATACCCGCTCCTCCGTCCAAAATGTTGGCCTCGTCGTCACCAGTCAACAAATTGTTGAGCGAATTGCCGGTGATATTCAATCCTGACTGCGAGGACTGCGCGTTTTCGACATTTTCCGCCAGTCTATACGTCAACCCCACCGCAAAACCTGACAGACGTACCGTATCCCAACCTTCTCCCGCCTTTTCCAACACGTTATCGATGTTGCCATCGTCAGCGGAAAGATAGTAAATGTCGTTGCCGGCACCACCGACCAAAGTATCCAAACCTTTACCACCATCCAGTTCGTCATCACCCGAGTACCCGTTAAGCAAATTATTCAAAATATTACCGTTCAAAATGTTACGCAGCGCATTCCCATTTGCGGTCGTTGCCGAATCCCCCATCAGTGAAATATTTTCTATACTTTCTCCTAATGAAAAATTGACATAGGCTAAAATTGTGTCGAAACCCGAGTTGACATAACCATCAACGTCCCAGATTAAACTATTATCTTCAAACACAATGTCGCCGGGGTTGTCAACAATATAAATATCGTTACCGACACCGCCATCCATAAAATCCGCACCTAAACCGCCATCCAGCGTGTCGTCGCTTCCAAAACCACCTTCATCAATTAATCTATTATCTAACGAGTTTCCGGTTAACCGGTTGCTGGCTTCATTCCCCGCGGCTCTGATGGCTGACGATCCAAACAATGTGAGATTCTCGATATTGGAATACATGCCCAAGGTGTAATCGACATTCGATTGTACAGTATCAAAACCCTCGTCTAAATGTTCAACGACCACATCCGATTGCTTATTAAGGATATAAATATCGTCTCCGCCGCCGCCAAATAGCGTATCAACACCATCGTTAACGCCTCCGCCGCCGTTCAGTGTATCGTCACCTACGTTGCCAATTAGTTTGTTTGCTAACAGGTTTCCGGTCATATTGGTTCCTAGCGAAGAACTTGCTCGCATCACTTCAATATCATTGAAACCGTCGTTGCTTAAGGTATAGTTGTTTCGAATCCACACAGTGTCGATACCCTCGCCGGTACCTTCGAATATGACGTCGTCCGCATTGTCTATTACATATTCGTCGTCCCCGATGCCCCCGGATAGGGAGTCGACACCCTCGCCACCGTCAAGTAAATTGTCGCCGTTATCCCCGAAAATGTTATTGTCAAGATTGTTGCCATGGAGCGTTAACCCAAGCCCAATTGAGCCAAGGTTTTCAATGTTCGATGACAGGTTGAGAACATCGTCCTCGGTAATAACCGTATCGATACCTTGATTTTCAGTTTCAATGACAGTGTCGCCGAAAATAAAATAGGTATCGTCGCCCAGTCCGCCCGAGAAGGCGCTTGATCCATTTCCGGTTAGCGTGTTATCTAGTTGGTTGCCCGTTATCCTGTGGCCTAAAGAACCTAATGCAACGACGTTTTCCACATTACCATAGTTATTAAGATCCATGTCCGAATCACCGAGCACCTGATCATAACCGCCGTCCGCCAATTCGGTAATGACATCGCCCAAATCGACATAGTAGGTATCATCGCCATCGCCACCTTGCAAAACGTCATCTCCTGATCCGCCATCAAGCGTGTCGGCGCCGTAACCTCCGCCGCCATACAATGTATCGCTACCATCACCACCAGATAACATGTCATCGCCATCGCTGCCTTGCAACAAATCGTTACCATCACCCCCATCAAGCGTGTCATTGCCATATCCGTAGATACCCCCCTCATCAAGCGTGTCATTGCTATATCCGTAACCACCCTTCAAAGTGTCGTTTCCGTCCTCGCCCAACAGTAAGTCGTACCCAGCGCCACCGTCCAAATAGTCATTACCGGTACCGCCATATATTTCGTCATCCCAGGCCCAGGCCAATTCCGAGCCCCATGAATAGGTGTATTCCGCTTCATTTGCGTATGCTAACACCGTGTCGTTACCCTCCAAGGCGTGTACGATCATCGGGCCGTCGCCGGTCCATGCGTAGTATTCGCCATTCAAACGATCTAATCCCCAGTTGAATGACGCTAGCGATGCGTAATCGCTAATATAGTCGTCTCCACCAGTCCCGCGAAGCGGAGGACGGGCATAATTCAAAAGATTCTGCAACACATAGGCCGAACTGCTGGCTCCGGCCAATACCGTGTAGTGGTGTAACATCTCTCCCGTGGAGGATTTGGTGTCCCAACTCACCAGTGCATCAGGTGCGATACCTTGCCCCTGTGAATTCTCGGCGGGGGTCCAGTCGGAAAGACTCAGTGTCCCGGCCGATCCTCGGTGATCCGGGTCAAGCTCGCCCCATTCAACTTGTAAATTAATAAAATCGTCGGTCGAATACGTGTTTCCGTTAATTGAGCTACTGATTAATTTATGATCGAAATTAAAACCGTAGCCACGATAATTAACTAAATCGGTTAAATTTAAGGTGAGTCCCTGAGTAAAGTCGCTACGATTTAAACCCTCGATTTGACTAGATGTTCCGCCAAAATCCATAAATGGCAGCTGGCCATCTGCCATCCATTGCGCTTGAGTTTTACCTAAATATTTTTGATCCAGGTTATTCTTGCCGGCAAATTGATTGATGCTGTCCGTCCATAAATTGGCAATTCCAGGCGCGATTTTTGAAAAATTTGCCCTATCGTATTGGGCAAAGGCAACCTTGTCGCCTTTATCTAACATTACGACTGAAAACTCGGTGGTATTAATATCGACAAGGTAAAAGTCGCCGCTTTCTCCGCCTTGAATGATTCCGGTTTCCGGCGTCATCAGAATATCGTTGGCTGGAGTACCGCTAATATCGGCTGTTTGAACAAGTTTTCCGAATCGCTCGGCATCATTATAGAAAGCCGAGGCTCCCAATTTAGTGGGTAAATAGGTTTCGCCACTTGGCGCGGTTAAGGTGGTTGGTTTTTCAGTCAATTCCCTTAGCAATGTTCTAACATCGACAGTTTTATCAGCAAACTTAATTTTATCTATTTGATATTCTCCACTAGTGCCGCCGTAAATAGTGATAACCCCATATACCGGGGAGTCGACAACGCGATCAACATACTGTTTTTTTATATCATCCCAAACCGGCTTAGACTCTCGAATCGTGTGATCGACCACCTTGATAACAAACGATCCGTATTCTATAGTCGGATAATATCCGAGTCCTTGATTTACTGTTGAGCTATCAATAGTAATTTCGTCCCACTTAAAATCCGACATGTCCAGCGTATCAACCCCTTCGGCACCTCTTAATCGTTCGTCCAATGCAATAATATCCAGATTACCGTAGCCACGGCGATACATGTAGGTATCATCACCGGCGCCACCGTTGACTTGGTCGATAAGTTTGTCCGAGAACTGCTTAGTAAAGTCAACGGAACCACTCAATTGGTTCTCAATGATGCTTCCATAGCTGTATATTGGCCGCCCGGAGTAATGCGTTTCAACATAGGCGCCACCGCCGTCGATGGTATCGTTACCGCCGAAGCCGAGCAGTAAATCCCCCGCGGCCACGGCGGCCGTGACAAAGGATTCCGCCTCGGTACCGTATCCGGAAGACTCTATGGATTGGTCTTGCGGCGGAGCAAGCGCTTTAAATAATGCGCTAGGCGAGTTTTTATCAGAGGATCCGGGAGCGACATAGTTTAAATAATTGTATTCGAAAGAATAGTCACGATTTCCTTTACTATCGCGCATAGTAGCGCCATTTTTATAGTGTTGGTATTCGGTTCTACTGACCGAGATAGTTTGTGTTTCGGTGTATCTATGCAGATTCCCCCAGTAAGAGTAATCTACTAGGTTGGTAAAAACAAATACATTGAGTCGATCCGGTGCTTTAATAAAAGCCCCTGCTTCTCCACCTATAACGGCTTGTCTATCGCTTAAATCGATGGTTACCGTCAAACTGTGTGGATAATATGTTTTATCGGGATTATTAACAGAAATCCAAGTCTGGTAATCGAGAATATCGGATTTTTGATTAATTTTGTACTGATATAGGCCGGCTTTGCTATCCCCGGTTAAAAAGTTATCAATCGAGTAACTCGTCGAGTGACCGCTCGCATCGAAGACGGTAGGGAAAACGATATTTTTAATGTCGTTTTGCCAAGCGCCGGTTTCAAAATAGCCGATAATATCGACCGTATATTTACCGTCCAGCGATTGAATCCGTAAGGTGTCGAAATGCGCCGGTCGCTGAATGCTTGCCAGATAGCTAGGGTCATTCCATCTTCTATACTTAGAATAGTCTTTATAATTTGTATCCTCGTAGCGCCACAACGCCGGAAATATGACTGTATCCGCCAACGCAGCTTCCGCGGAGGTCGGCGGGGCGGAGACGTAGGGGTAGTCGGTGTATTGACTAAGATAATCCGCTTCCAGCGGGTTGGGGATGCGAAAAAAACGCAAGCCTTCGGGAACGGCGCCAAACGGCATCATCAAAGTATCTTGCCCACCGTGGAAGGTATCCCGAACTACCGTGACGCCGCCGGTCGTTTGAAACTTATCGTCGCCGACGCCTCCGTCCAGAATGGCCCCGGACAATCCACCGGCCAAGCTGTCGCTACCAGCCCCACTGGTAACATACCAATAGGCTGCGCTCGAGTCCGCGGTATAGCGAACGCCGTTCAAGGTCGGGTTCTCGGTAGCCGAGCCCAACGGTCCGCCGTAGAGTTGATCGCTGTTTTCCGACCCGATTAAAATCCCGACAGCGGATGTATTTCCCACTGATTGGGTGTCATATTGGCTTAGATAATCAAAGCTATCGTCAGGGAAAAAGCCCCAGTTTTCGAAGATACTTCTGAGTGTGGCGGTTGAGTTGGTCCCTGTAGCGCTGGTGAACTTGAAGTTGGTACCGATGCTATAAGAAGATAGCGTTAGCGAATTAGAAAAACCGCTTCCCCAACTCAATTTAACTTTGGCGCCGTTACCGAGCAGTTCGAACCGCAGCTGATTGTGGTTTGTGAAATCGGTAACCCCGGCAATCTCGACAGTATCAACGCCGGTGAGTTTGGCAGCAGTATCGTTGCCGGACGCTAGTTCGAGTTTGATGACGTCGGTTCCCGAACCGGTATCGAAGTAATCGTCGCCCGCCCCCCCCATCAATAGGTCGTCGCCATCGCCGCCTAGCAGCTGGTCATTGCCACCGCCGCCAGTCAGCGAATCGTTGCCGTTCCCACCCGACAGGACATCGTCGGCGTTGCCCCCAATGAGCGTGTCGTTGCCGTCCTCGCCCAATAACGAATTGCCGTCATTACCGCCAATTAACTCGTCGTTACCCGCGCCACCGTTCAGTGAGTTGAACCCCGCTTCGCCGTAAAGATGGTCTTCGCCATTGCCGCCGAACAAAATATCGTTATTCGCGCCGCCCCAAAGCCAATCGTCGCCCTCGTCACCCAATAGCGTGTCTTGACCGAGTCCGCCATGCAACTGATCGTTACCGTCTCCCCCGGATAGCTTGTTGCCATCGTTACCGCCGACCAACTCATCGTTACCGCTCCCGCCATCCAAGACGTTGTAACCCGCGTCCCCATATAGATGGTCGTGGCCGGCACCGCCGTTTAAACTATCGTCGTTCTCGCCGCCCCAAAGCCAATCGTCACCGTTGCCGCCTGTCAGGGTGTCGTTTCCGGAGCCGCCCATTAACGTATCGGCGGTATTGGTGGCGCCTAGCCTGTCGGAGATCGAGGCGATGCGGTCGTTTCCGTTACCGCCGCGGAACGTATTTCCGCCCGCCAACCCGAAGATAACATCGTTCCCTGCGCCGCCGTCAATAGTTAGACCGTTGCGATTCAAGGCGTAGACGAGATCGTCCCCGCCCAAGGCGTTGATAATCGTCGATCCGAACCGGTCTTGCAGGATTGCGTCGTTGTCCTCCGTGGCTAAGTTCCCGATCAAGGCCGATACCTGCCGCTCCGATGCGCCGTACTGGACGTAATAGAGTGGCGAGCTATTCAGTTGCCACTGTGCAAGATCGACGGAACGCGCACCGAGAATCACGCTACTGCCGACGCCGTAATTCAAAGTGGTTTCAACGGCAAAGCCGTTTTGGGTAACGTTGGAGAAATTAAAGTGCCGGGTAACGTTTGCCGACGACAGACTAATAAAACGCAACGTATCGATATCTTCCAGGTCGGTTATGACGTCGGCGCCATCTCCGGGATTGAAGACAAACACGTCGGCGCCGCTGCCGCCGGTCAGGCTATCGTTGCCACTGCTACCGGTCAGCGTGTCATTGCCGCCACCGCCATCCAGAATTTCTGCTTCGCTGCTCGCATTGATGATGTCGTTCCCGTCGTAGGCCAAATATCGGCGAGGTCCTAGCAAACTCATCGCGGAGTCCCAGACCTCCTGACTTATGGTCTTGGGTTTGGCTACAGAGCCACCGGCGCGTAGCGTCTCATCCTCGGCGGTTCCGGTTCGCCAGTGCATGTTCTCGATACTGTAATACGCTGGTAGCGTGGGATTGTAGTATTCTCGGGTCATTGAGATTATCCAATTGCCATCACCGCTAGCGCTCCAAGTGAACCGACGCAGGAAATCGCTAGCGCCAAGATCGACGTAACTGCCGTCGGCCAACTCAATTTCAAACTTAATTCCCGCCGCAACTTCCGCCCATGCATCCCGAATATCAGCAATCTGTCCGGACTGCATTTGCCCTTGTTCCATTCGGTCTGCGTAGTAATTGATCAAGCCCATTTCGAACCGCCTGTTGCGATAGGTGGCTTGCTCCTCGGGGTGGAAAACCAATGACCACTCCGGCGCGACATAAATCGTACCCACGGAATACCCGCTGGTAATCGGGTCTTGGGTTATGGGGCTGTCCGCGCGATAAGTGTAAAGTTGCGAATCGTTCAGAACGGCCGTAACGCCGTTAAGAATGATCTTGCTCTGGCTGCCTCCCCCGACATCGTAGCTAATCTGCAGGTTGGACCCGATCACCGTTTGCGTGATGTTGCTTTTGGGGATTTTGGACTGGGTACGGATTACCAACGCATCCGCGGCATTGGCGGTTTTAAAGTCGGTGATGATCGTGGTGCTTGCGGTATTGCCGTCAATTAGAAATACATCGGCGTCCGCGCCGCCGGTCAACGTGTCGCTCCCTTGCCCGGCAATCAGGAGGTCTTGCCCGGAATCCCCGAAGAGCGCATCGTTACCGATCCCCCCTTCCAACAGGTCATGACCGTTTCCACCGGTCAGGGTATCCTTGCCGCTACCGCCGATTAAACTATCCGCGCCGGCTCCGCCATCGATGCGGTCGTTGCCGGTGCCGCCGTTCAAGTTATCGTTATTAGCCGATCCCGTGAACACGTCATCACCGCCACCGCCTACCAAGCGATCGACACCTTGTCCAACCGTAAGCGTTTTTCCGGCAACATTCCCTGAGCCAGTTGTTAGATTTATCGAAGTATTGCCGCTCACCGCCGCCATATTCAATTCGGATGGACTTGAATCGGGTACGTTGGCGATTTTCCAGTTTCCAATATATTCGTCGGTAATCACATAGCGCTTAGTTTTGTCGCGTTCGACGCCGACAATATCCAGCGACGCGAACAAATCTGCTGACGTTTCCATCCCGCCCAGACTATCCTCGACTTTGACTTGCCAAGTGCCGATGCTATTTTCCCCGCGAAAATGAACGCTCATCAGTTGCTGGCTAAATAGCGTCTCTCCCGGCGTATTCGCCAAAATTGCCCCGTCGGATTGAACGCCATTTCGATTCAACAAGACACTATGCGTGCCATTGGGCGAGATGAGTGTAATCACCAGGCCCGCCCACCTGGGATGATCGAGTTCCAGATGTAACAACACCTGTTCCACATTGACCGAACTGGTGACGTCGAAATTTAAAGTCCAAGAGGTATTCCCTGTACCGGGGTCGGTAACCGTATTGGCCGGCTGACGCTGATCCACAGCCACTCTGACCGGTTCGCTGCCTTCCGATTCCCAGCTTTCCGCCATCCGGACCGCCGCTGCCGCGTCCACCAAGCCGAAGCCGAAATCGTGGCTGAAATGCATGCCGCCGCCGTTCCAATCACTGTTGCCGTTGCTATACCAAACGGTGTCACCCTGGGTTCCGTCGCCAAGGTTCTTGGTAGCGGTGAGCGCTAAAATCGTTTGTACGTCGCGGTAACTTAAACCCGGATTAGCTTGCAGCATCAGCGCTACCACGCCGGAAACGACCGGCGCCGCAAAGGAAGTCCCTTGAGTTTCCTGGCTGTCGGCGCCAACCACGCTGCCGTTGGCGGTTTCGATCCGCACGCCGCTGGTGACAATGTTGGAACCCGGTGCCGCGACTAAAATATTTGCCCCACGGTTACTAAACGGCTTAACCACAGAGGAACCCCCACCAATGTCGCCGGTTCGGTTGATTGCCCCTACATTGATAGTCCAGGCGTTATTGGTCAGACTTGACAGCCCGGCGTCGTAGGCCTTGGCGCGGTCGTTTCCGGCGCCGAAAATCAATACCGTACCAAGACCGTTTCGCCCCTGTCTGACGGCGTTCTCAATCGCCTGATTATCCGACGCTTGTTCCACGCTAGCGCCCAAGTAAGCCTTATCGTCGTTCCAAGGGTTAGTGTGCCCCCAACTGTTATTGACGATGTCGTAGTGTTTTAGGTTCGCTAAATCGGCTTGATAGCCTGAAACCGAATTTTCAGGCACCATGCCGATCGAATTTAAATCTGAGTCGTAAGCCACGCCCACGCCGCCGATGCCGTTACGGTCGGCTCCGATGACCCCCGCCACGGCGGTGGCGTGAACCGAATGGTTGGCGGTGTCTATGAATTCGGCACTTTTATTGTCAACCAAATCGGGATGGTTCAAATCGGCCGCTTGGCGGCTGACGGCAAATTGGCCGCTGGGTTCCAGCACCAGCACCTGGACGCCCTGCCCGGTGTAGCCCATATTCCAGGCCGTTTGCGCGTTAATGGCACCGAGATACCATTGCTTGGCGTAATCGGGATCGGCTGGGGCGTTGGCGGGTACCAGCAATACGCGTGCCTTCATTTCGCCGCTGACGGTCGGATCGGCGACATTGGCCACCACCGGCGCCGTGTTGCCTTGGGCATCCTTGACTTTGTAACTGAATTCGGGAACGACTGAGCTGCCGGCTTTCGGCGTAAAGGTGATGGTTTTACCGTCGGCGCTCAAGGCCACGGACCCGCCCAGCGCATCGCCCACCCAATAAATCGATAATTGCGGGCTGCCTGGGTTTTGCAAATCCAGGTCGTTCGCCAGCAGGCTGCTGACGGCAATGCTGTAGCCGCTCGCCGTGCCGTTGACCTCAACGCGATCGTTGACCGGCAGGGGATTGGGTAGGGTAAAGTCCACCGCAGTCGGCGTTTGTCCGCGCAGGAAGCTGAAGCGCTCGACATTCTTCACCGTCTGCACGCCGTCGCGGTTGGAGACTTGGCCGGCCAGCACAGCGCTGCCGTCGCTGTTTTGGGTGTCGGTAATGGTCCAACTGGCGTCGGCGTTTTTGGCGAAACGGTATTCTTCCAACTGGCCTTTGAGTTCGATCAAGTCGGTGCCGGCCCCGCCGTCCACCGTGTCCGTGCCGCCACTGGCAATAATCACGTCGTTGCCGTTGCCGCCTTGCAGGTCGTCATTGTCCAGACCGCCGTCCAGCACGTCGTTGCCGTCGCCGCCCAGCAGCTGGTCGTTGCCGCGATGGCCGCGGATCAAGTCGTCACCGGCCAAGCCTTCCAATACGTCGTTGCCGTCGCCGCCGGACAGTACGTCATCGGCGCTGCCACCAATGATCAAGTCATCGCCCGCCGCGCCGTCGATGAAGTAGTTATCCGCGCCGCCGCCAACCAACACATCGTCGCCATAGCCGCCATAGACCACTTCGCTATGAGTCTTGGCCAGGTTCAAGAATACGCCCCGGTCATCGGCGACCAGCACGGTATCGATGCCGGCCCCGGCGTCGATGTCGGCCTGGTAGTCGTCGGCGTCGATGATCAACAGGTCGGCACCTGCGCCGGCATTGAAGTGATCGCTACCCGCGCCGCCGGTCGCCCAGTCGTCGCCAGCGCTGCCAATTAGAGTATCGTTGCCGACGCTGCCGATGGCTTGGTCGGCGCCGCTGCCATTCAAGTCCAGCGTCACGCCGAAGCCGCTTTTGGCGACCAGCGCGGTTTGGCCGCTGCCGCTGATTTTGTCGATGGCTCCGCTGGCGCCGTAAGCGGTGCTCGATACGGTAGGCGCGCTGCCGGTTTGGTCGAACGGCACGTCCCACAGGGTTTTGTGGCTGCCGTCGGCATAGGTGGCGACCACGCCTTTGATGCCACTCTGGCCGACCACCGGATTTGCCACTGTACTAGTCTGTAGGTGAGCGGGATTGAGATCGATGCTGACGATGTTGAGGTCGGTCAGGCTTTGCCGTTCTTCCGCGCTGGCGTAGCCGTCCCGGTTGCGGTCGGCCCAGAGTTGCAGTTGGGCATAGGCGCTGTCGTTGGCATTCAGTATGCCGTCCTTGATGCCGTTAGCGTCGCCGTCCAGGCTGAACAGGCTCAGCGGTTTGCTTGGCGCCTGCCCCGAGCCGGTCGAAGGGTCGGTCAAATCCACCAGTTCAGTGCCGTTGTTGATGCGACCGTCGCCGTTGACGTCCAGTACCAGCAGAGGATCGGTCGGCGCGGTCCAGTGCACGGCTTCCGAAACACCGTCGGCGTTGAGGTCGAAGTTAACGCCATCGGCACCCAGGCGGATGCCGTCGCCGCCGGCGTCCAGGCTGAGCGGGTCGGTGTAGGCCAGATGCTTGCCGTCGAAGGTCAGTTGCAGTTGGCGGCCTTCGGCATCGTGGCTCTGTACAAACCAGCCGGCGGCAAAGCCGCCGTTGGTTAATTGATTTTGGTTGGGCGAGAGGATCACGTCGGTGGCGCCGTTGAAGGTGACATACTGGCCGTTGACATAAGCCCCCGAACCGGCGTTGGGGGTAATGGCAATGGCGCGGCCCTGGCTGTCGAGATGCAGGGTACCGGTAAACGTGAAGTCCTGGCCGTTGCTGCGGTTAACGAGGGTTTGGTTGGGCAAGCTGCCGACAGCGCCGGCGGGGAGGTTGTTCAACACGATTTGGCCGTCCCCGCCGGACGAACCGCCGAAGCCGGCGGCGCGCAAGGCGTTCATCAGGTCGTCGGTGGGATTGAAGCTGTGGTTGCCGGGCCGGGTGGCGTCGGCCGTCAGGTTACTGGCGACGGTGTTGGCTATGCCGCTGCCGTTAACGTACGTCGACGACATCGCCGCGTTGTAACCGGCACCGCCGGCCAAGTTCCCCCAACCGTGCGCGCTGCTGCCCAGGCTGGCGGGGCTGGTGGGTTTCAGGTCGCTGGGGTCGGTGGTGAGGTCGAAGGTGGCGGGGTTGGTTGAATCTTGAACCAACTGCTTATTATCAAACAAATCAAGTACTGCAGTCTTTAAATCAGCTATCGATACAGGACTTAACCCGAGATAATCAGATAATGAAGTCCAAAATAATGGTGAATTTTCTTCGCTTAAACCTAGAGCGGGAGCGATACCGGTTTCCCACAAATATTTACCAGACAAACCTGCCGCGACTCCTCCAATTGCGGCAGCACCAAGTGCCCATGCTCCAGTTATTGGAAAGCTCAATATCGCTGCGCCTACCAACACTCCGGTTAAGGCTCCCATTGCCGTTGACCCTAGTTCAAAAGATGTGACGTTTGGGTCTTTCATTTCCCATAACACTTCGGCGGCGGCAACCGTTGTTCCTAGGTTTTTGGCGATACCCTCAATTTTGATTGCCATCGGCTTAACGGTACTGGCGAAATCGTTATACCAATCGATATTGGCCAAACTCGTTTTGACAGTATCAATACGAGCAAGGACCATTTGGTTGCCAGTTTGCTTTTCTACAATGGTAAGCTCGTCATATAAAGCCGTAGTTACCTTATCCCATGCCTTTGCCATTTCATGCGTTTGTATTGCTGTAATGGTTTCTTGTTTGACAAGGTCATTTGCAGTTTTAATGAGATTGTTCAAAGAGCTCGTAATGCGATCAAGTCCTTTGCTGGCAATCTCTGCCCCAACGCCACCCGCATCCCAGCCATCTAAATCATACCAAGCCATATTTATCTCCTGAAAGCAATAAAGACAATTTTTTCAAATAAACAATATGCAACTGCTAATAATATTGCTGCCGCTATGCCGCTAAATAAATAACCAGTTACAGAAAGAGCAAAACGCGAAGAATTAATTGGCAAAAAATTAAAGTCATACCCAGGATTCACAAAAAGACAGAAATATCCCAAAAAGGACATCAATACAACTCCAGTAAAAAACACTTTTATCACCTCAAATTGTGTTTTTGGCAACCAATCAATTAAACCCTGGTTCCTCCGAATAGACAGGATTGAAATGAATAAATAATACGGTGATAAAGCCCACATGAGCGAAAAATAGAGCTCGGATACTTGTGGAAATTCAGACTTTATTGCATACCCTTCTATTGGGGGGAATATTGCCTTTAATTTTGATGTGACAGATTGAAGCAGCCAATGCTTATCGAGAATGTTTTCTGGACAAAGCAACGCAATAAAAAATCCAAATACAATTGGGGAAATAAACATTAGGCGACCTGGATTTTTAAAATTAGGTTTGTCGTATTTCATTTATTCTATTTTCCATGGGCTGTTGGACTCAGATAGGCATCAAGGCCGTAAGGCGCAATAACCAACGGGCATTGCGCCGTATTTTCAAACTATTCAAACTCATATAAATCTCCATCAATTCCAGCCCAATTTAAAGAATAGATGCTCTGCTCAATCCACCGGTGAAAGGTTGAGAATGGCCAATCTTTTACCTGCTTTACCCAGCCATGCTTTACCGGGTTGTAACGGATATAATTCAAATGCGCTTGAAAATCCGCTTCATCTCGTATCAGGTGTTCCCAATAGCGCCGCTGCCATAGGCCGCGTTTTCTACGCTTGATTCTTTTGGCCGACCCGTTGACAGCCAGTTCGTTGAACAACTGTAAATCCATGCGCTGCCGGTCGGCTTCCGCTAGCGGCGGATACTCGCGCGGCGGCTGATAGGGCGTCGTGTAGACGTACCAAGCCAATACCAACAGGACGATAACGCTAAGAACGAGCAGTATTTTTTTTTGATGGGCATGTTGGCGCGGATGAGCAGGCCGAATGATTATGTGGACGAAATCGTATTTTATGAAAATGACAAATCAATGACATCGGCTAAAGTCAGCGGATTCAAGCATTGACCTATCCGCTAGGCTTTGACTTTTAAGGCTTTTGCGTTAGCGGTTGTCCCAGGGGGCATGACGCTAAGTCTTTTCAGGTTGCTCGGCTTTGTTGCATAAACCCCAGGGTAAGCAAACTTCCCTTTACCCCAAATCCGCTAGACGGATTTAGGGTATAGCCACCGTAACCGGCGTACCCAAGTGGGTGAATCGGTTTAACAGTGCAGCCCGAATCTGTAACTCGGCAACCTGGCTGTTAAAGCGTCGTGCATTGACGGGTTCGCCCAACAGTTTGAAACAACGCATTTTGGTTTCCACCAGGCTGCGGCGATGATAGCCGCTCCACTTTTTCCAAATGGCTCGACCTAACCGTTGCATGGCACGCAGCGTTTCATTTCGAGCGTGGGCGCCTGGCGTATTTTCTTTCCACGGCTTGCCGTTCTTTCGCACGGGAATAATGGCTTCCGCGCCCCGTTCGGCAATCGCCGTGTGATCACGTTTAGTGTCATAGGCGCCATCGCCACTGACAAAGTTGATACGTTCGTCCTGAGGAATCTGATTGAGCAAATCCGGTAATACTTGAGCGTCACCGACACGGTTTGACGTGACTTCAGTCGCCCGAATTTCCAGGGTTTCGGCATCGATTCCTAAGTGAACCTTACGCCATTGGTGGCGATACTCAGCCCCGTGCTTCTTGGTTTTCCATTCGCCTTCTCCCAACATTTTCACGCCGGTGCTGTCGACGAGCAAGTGCAACCCCTTGGGATTGGGGCGATAAGAAATACAGACCTGCAAGCGTTGCTGGCGACGGAAAAGCTTCGAATAATCAGGCATCGGCCAGTCGAGGCCAGACAGCTTCAACAGACTGTCCACCATGCCAGTAGCTTGCCGTAACGCCAGGCCGAATAGGTTCTTGACCATCAGGCAAAATTGAATCGCTGCATCTGAAAACTTCTCCGCTCGCCCACGTTTTCCACTAGTCGGCGCTAACCAATCCATGTCTTTATCGATCCATAGCAACAGGGCTCCGCGTTGCTTCAAGGATTGGTTGTAATCACGCCAATTGGTCGTTCTGTATTTTTGGGGTTGTACCTTAGGCATTTAGGCTCACTGTCAGTGATTCTCCTTTCACAGTGGGGGCTACGGGCGATTTATGCAACAAAGCCCTTGTCTAATAATTTCAGCAAATTACGCTTTGTTGGCAAGGTTTAACTGCTCTTTTCAGGATCATCGCTCATAACTGCTCACATAGGAAAAATGATTTATTTGTAAGGTTGAGGTCATTTCTACGACTTGCCTCTGAACGAGTTCAGATAAGTTTTCAGTGGGGCCGCGTAACGATGAATGCATTCAAACCTCGAAATTTCGACAGCGTGGAAGCAACGAAAACCAAGTTTCCCCAATTGCTTTCAGACTAAGCCTTCCAGCAGCATTATTCATAGAAACCGAGCATCTTTGTCCGCGCACCATAATCCCACAAGCCGCTACTGCCCGGATTTCATCGCTAACCAATCCAATCCAAATCGCCCCAAATATTTACGAAGCCTATCCGAATCATTTGTGCTGCCGCGCTGCGTGCGGGAAACGCTAAACAGCCGGGAGTTATAACTAAATCTGGTGTACGGCCAAGCTTGAAGAGAGGTGGCGTCCTCTGCTGAAATGAGATTGACGAGATCGAATAACAGCCACCACGAGAGACGCCATGAACAAAGATAACGCAAAAGACTGGGGATGTGCGGGTTCCATCCACGATAGTTTGACTGATTTATTAAGAAACGGTGCTCGCGCCTTAATTCAACAGGCCGTTGAAGCCGAGCTCCAAGCCTTTTTGACGGACTACCGGAATGTGACGGATTTGAAAGGTCGCCAGACGGTTGTTCGCAATGGGTATTTACCCGAACGTGAAATCGTTACGGGGGTGGGTCATGTGGCCGTCAAAATTCCCAAGGTGCGAGACCGTTCCGGCGGTGGCATCAAATTCAATTCGTCCTTGGTGCCACCCTATGTCCGTAAAGCCAAGCGGGTGGAAGCGGCTTTGCCCTGGTTGTATCTGCGCGGTATTTCGACGGGTGACATGCAGGAAGCGTTGTCGGTGCTGCTGGGCACAGAGGCTAAAGGCTTGTCGCCAGCGGTGGTCAGTCGCTTGAAAGCGCAGTGGGCCGATGATTATCAAGCCTGGAATCAGCGAGATTTGTCGAATGAGCGCTATGTCTATGTGTGGGCCGACGGTATTTATTCGACGCTGCGCGGCGAAGATGACCGCCTCTGTCTGTTGGTGATCATCGGCGTCAATGAGCAGGGTGAAAAGCGACTTTTGGCACTCTCGGATGGCTATCGAGAATCCAAGGCATCCTGGCTGAGCGTCTTGCAAGACTTGCAGGCTCGCGGTTTACAGGACGCGCCGAAACTCGCCACCGGTGATGGGGCGCTGGGCTTTTGGGCGGCGGTGAACGAAGCTTGGCCACAGACACGGACGCAACGCTGCTGGGTTCATAAAACGGCGAATGTGCTGGCCGCATTACCGGATTCGCTTCAGGCAAAAGCCAAGGCAAGCTTGAAGGAAATCTGGATGGCGCAAACCAAAGCTCAGGCAACCAAAGCCTTTGATCGCTTCCAGAGAGACTTTGAGGCCAAGTACCCCAAGGCGGTTAACCTCTTGGAAAAAGACCGTGAATCGCTACTGGCGTTTTACGACTTTCCCGCCGAACACTGGGCACACATCCGCACCACCAATCCGATTGAATCGAGCTTTGCCACCATTCGCCATCGGACGACGCGAACCAAGAACTGCGTGTCACGGAATACGCTGCTGGGCCTGGTGTTCCAGTTGGCACTGACCGCCGAAAAAAGTTGGCGCAAGATACGCGGATTTAAACAATTGCCGGACGTGATCCAGGGCATCCGATTTCAGGATGGCATCGCTGTCATCGCTGAGACAGATAATAGGGAAGACAATCAGCAGATCGCCGCCTGATTCAATTGGCCTGTACACCAGATTTGACTATTTCTCTAGAGCCTATATGGCTGACTATTGAGATATCTTGCAGATGTTCTGCTAAAACAAGTCCAGCGCCACACCTATCCGGGACTAAATTCATCACTTCGCTAGCGCTCCGTTTCCATGAATTTCAGCGCATGTGAATTGCGTTTTAATCCCCAGTGCTTAATCCATCTCAAACGGGATAGGTAAGCATAAAAATTCGAACTAATCATTGGCTTCATATAATACGCAACCTGGTTCCATTGATATTGCAAGGCTTGGTGACACGCCGTTAAGTCATGCGAGAGCCGATGTTTCGACCCATGGTTGGGTCGAAACGAGATGATTCGGACGCATCGGGGCCGCCGAAGGCCATCACCGAGACGGTGGAGTCCTGATTTTCATCCCATGGATGGGCGAAAATCTTTCCGGACGGAAGCCGTCACTCGCCGCGAAACCTAGTAGGCATGATTGGTAAAAATAATATTGCGGTCATTGCATCAGATTAGACGATAGACCACAACGGGTCGCCTGGCGACCGTCGGCTCATCAGATTCACGCCGGAAAGCTGTCATTCAATTCCGATACCTGAAAGCGGCCGTTCGTCACTGTGTCCAACCGACCCAAAAGCGACATTTACAGCTTTGCGATCAATTTCGGCTGGAATTTAAAGAGCTGCCGTTCAACTTACAGTTTTTGTTAAACGTTCTTCATCTCGCAGAGTCAGAACTTCATAGCCCTCTGCTGTAACCGCAATAGTGTGTTCCCATTGTGCAGAGAGCTTTTTGTCACGAGTAACGACTGTCCAACCATCACGCTTTGTTTTAATTTTAGCTTCGCCTTGGTTGATCATTGGCTCGATGGTAAAAGTCATACCTTCTTGCAAAACAATTCCGCTATTCGGTTTTCCGTAATGTAAAACCTTAGGCTCCTCATGCATTTCTTGTCCAATACCGTGACCGCAGTATTCGCGTACAACCGAATAGCCATGTGAAGATGCAAATTTTTTAATCGCGTAACCAATATCACCAAGTGTTGCGCCGGGTTTTACTGCGCGAATACCCTGCCACATAGCCTCGTAAGTTTTATCAACTAGCCTTTGGGCTAATGGTGAAGCATCGCCGACTATGAACATTTTACTTGAGTCGGCGATATAACCATTTTTTTCAAGCGTTATATCGACATTGATGATGTCACCGGACTTAAGAAATTGGGTGGTGGAAGGTATGCCGTGACAAACAACATCATTGATTGATGTGTTTAGAACAAATGGGAAATCATATTGTCCTTTACTGGCCGGTCTTGCATTTAACGTGTTGGTAATAAAATCTTCAACCCGATCATTGATTTCCATGGTTGAAATGCCGACTTTGATGTGTTGATCGAGATAAGTGAACACAGATGCGAGCAAACGCCCTGATTCACGCATCAAATCAAGTTCATTATCATTCTTTAGGACAACACTAGCCATTGCTAACCTCATTTAACTCAACAGCAGCAAGGCGTAATTGTTCTCGCAAAATCTCTGTGTAAGTCATGTTGGGATGAGTTTCAGCGAGCATGCCGATTTTTATCCAAAACTCAGCCTGGGAATTGATCGAACGAACCATCGTGCTACTGGCTTTCCGGATCTCTTCATGTAGTTCATCACTGATTTTAACGATGCCCATAATTACCCTTAATATACGAAACGTATATGTATTGTATATTAACGTAATGGTGATCACAAGAATCTGCAAAGGACGTTTCCGGCGAGTGCTGGTCTTCGCGATATAAAAATGGCTATCCCTGTGCTGATTTTCCGCTACACCGGCACGGTTACCATTTGTACGAAACCCATGTGCAACAAGCCATTAATTTAGCCGCGCGCGGAAGCCGAATTGCCAAACGCGCATCGGCGCATACATTTCGTAACAGCGTTGCCAGCCATCTATTGCAAGCCAATGTCGATATTCGCACCAATCAAGAACTATTGGGCCACAGCGATTTGAAAACGATGATGGCGGCAATGAGTCAGTTTGTAGTCATTGGTCAATGAGTGTTCTCTGACAGCTATTGGCCGGGTCGAGCCGAAGACGACTCAAGGTTGCTTGCCCAAAAGCCGCCACTCGTTGAAGTTAGGAATGAAAAATTACGCCGACATCATCAAGGACCGGTTTTGGCCGGAGGGGCCTAACGGCTGGAGATCCAACAAGTTATTGGCGCCAAATTCCCATTGATTTCAACCAAACATGCTTTAACCGGCCACGGGCACTTAGTCGTCTTGCAGTCGATCTCTCAGCCTAACGCCCGAACCATGCTTGCCAACCTGTCGATCACTTGTCGTTCTGTTGTCGTCTTTACTTTGAGCGATTGCATAACGCACAGTCCAACACTATCGTCGATTCCGTCGTCCGAAAATGCTTGTAATCGTAAAATCGGATATTCGCGTTTTCACTCAGCAAGAGTGAGCAGTCGGGAATATTCCGGCCACCTGTTCTACTCGAAATCCGGGTTTTGAACTCCTCCAGTCCCGATGTCCCGTAGACTTTTGCAATACTCGGATGCAGCGGGTTTAAATAGTAATGCGCTTCGATCTGTTGGCTATTTAGAAACTCCACCAGCGATTTAAACTCGTCGAATCGCGTCATTATCCAAGGCGAAACAGACTTTGGCCCCCTACCCTGCTCGAATTGTCTGTTGACGAATTCAGTTTCGTTTCTCTGTATTTCCGTCTCGTACCGGACCAATTGATACCGGCCCGTTTCGTCGATGTCGTATCGAACGGAGATGGTGTGATGGTAGGCATCAAACAGATACCCTATCCCATCGCCGAGGCTGGGTTCGAACAGGTAGTCCAAATAGAATTTCCAGCGCGATTCGCCGGTCACGATCGGATGCAATCGATTGGCCGGGCCCTCGTTCACCGGGTCTGAAAAGGCGAACGGCTCCAATCCGTAGACGATGCGCTTCAGCGGCAGCCCTTGTCCGATCAAGGCCTTGATCGTTTGAAGAATTTCGCCCGGCCGCCCCGCCAAGAAGGCCAGGTTGTAACACCGGCTTTCGGGGAAATACACCGCCAACAGCCGTGGATCGAGCAAGCCCATCACCGATGAACCGACCAAAAGGCAATCAATTGGCTGCTCTGGATCCGGAGCCGATATCGTGTTCAACAAATGCCGCACCTTGAGGTAGCGTTCGTTGGTCGCCGGCGACGTGTAGGGTTCCGCAACCCCTCGGTCGACGTCGAACACTTGGTAGGGATTGACCCACCAGTTCCACGCCGGCATCGCCCCGCCGATCAATGCGGATAAGGCCACAGCGGACCGCCAGCAATGGCCGAACTTAAAACGACCAGTAGATGAAGCTTTCATGGGCTGCCGATAACCAGGTGCCGGCGAAGAACAAGCCAGCGAAGACCGCAAGCGCCTTCAAATTCGGGGTCAAGGTGTCGAGTTGCGCTTGCGCATGGCGGTAGCGCAGACAAATGGCCAGTAGGAAGCCGATGGCGAGCATGTCCAGGCCGTTGACTAGCCCCGATATCGGAACCATCTCGGACCCGAACCAGCCGGCGAGCATAACCGGTACCGATATCCCATTGAGTCCCAGCATTGCTTGCCAGATCTGTAACGCCTGGTCAACGTTCGCCGCCCTAAATAGCACCCACGCAAAAAACACTCCCAACAAGGTCAAGGTTCTGGCCAGATAGCCCGGCATCGAATAACCGGTCTGGGTCCACAGCCGATACAGCGCGATCATTCCGCCGTGCATCGCTCCCCAGACGACGAAGGTCCAGGCGGCACCGTGCCATAAGCCGCCCAGTAGCATCGTCATGATCGCCGCCCACAGACCACGGTAAAAGCCTTGCCGGCTTCCCCCCAACGGGATGTACAGATAGTCGCGCAGAAATCGCGAGAGCGTGATGTGCCAGCGCTTCCAGAAGTCGGCGATCGTGTCGGCTTGGTACGGCGAATGAAAGTTTTGAGGGAGCACGATTCCGAACATCAATCCGATGCCGATGGCCATGTCGCAGTAGCCCGAGAAGTCAAAATAGATTTGCAAGCCGTAGCCCACCGTCGCTACCCAGGCTTCGCAGAGCGTGAGTTGATTGCTGAGTCCAAACAAGGGATCCACCACGGCCGCCAAGCGATCGGCGATCACGGTCTTTTTGCACAGCCCGGCCGCGAACAGGAACAGGCCTTTGGTCATGCGTTCCGGATCGAAGCGAATCCCTTGCTTGAGCTGCGGCATCACGTCGGAGTAGTGCAGGATCGGGCCGGCAATCAGATGCGGGAAAAACGAGATGGAAAACGCGAAGCGGCGCAGGTTGAAATCCTCGACGCGGCCTTGGGCGCAATCGACTAAATAGGCGATCGCCTGAAAGGTGAAGAACGAAATCCCGAGCGGCAAAACCACGTGTAGCAATGGCCACTGGCTGCCAGTCAGCGTATTACCCGTCTCAATCAGAAAATCGGCGTATTTGAAATAGGCCAGCAACCCCAGATTGTAGAGAACACCCACGGCGAGCAGGACGTTGGAACGGGTGAAGGCCATCCGTTTGCCCCAGTAGAAATTCAGCAAGGCGTTGACGACCAAGAGCACGGCATACTCGCGGCTCCATGCCGCATAGAACAACACCGAACTGGCGACGATGAACCACTGTGCCGTATTTCCGTAGTGTCGCGATGTGAACCACCACCAACACACCAGGGTCGCCGGCAGAAACAGGTAGAGGAATTCGGGGGCGGTGAACAGCATGAAGACCTCGCCTGCCCGTTATGCCATGTTGTCCGACGCGGACTTCGCCGCGGCAGCCAATGCCGCTCGCGTTTCGGGGTGAGGCGCCAATGTGCTGGCGGTGGGGGCCACGACCTTGTTCTCCGGATCCAGCAACACGATCATGCCCATCACCACTCTGAACAGCGAAGCGCTACGGCTTAAGCGAATCAGGTATTCACACACCCGCCGGCAGTGCTCGCTGTCTTCAATGAAAAAGGGTTCCGCTTCGTCTTCATTGTGCTGCGGTTTGGCGATGTTCTCGGGCAGGGTGGCGCCGTAGCGGCGGCTGATCGCTTCCAGCGCGCTCGTCAGTTCAAGGGCCATATCAAGATCAGCCTGGTTCGCCTTCGCCATCTTCATTTTGATGCTCCGGCATGTCGATAATCCCAAGGGGCCATAGGATTTTGGTCTTGCCACAACCCGCGCCGCTGATTCCGAGCATCCCGCTCGGCTTGATGAAAGACCGGATCACTGGTGTATTGCCGATACGCCCAGGCCCCGCCCTTGGCCACTTGTGCCAAGTTAACGTCCTGACCTTCCAGGTCGACATGGCCGATGAGGCGGCCATAGCGATCGGTATGGTCGACCGTGACCCGGCGCTGGTACACGGTATTGGCTAATCCGAGCCTGGCAGCCTCGCCATACATTTGTTTGAGCTCCGGCGCATCGATGTTGGCCAAGCGCACTTTTAAGGTCTGCCGATCGTCGGTCTGTAAAGTGAGCGTGTCACCGTCGTGTACGCCTAAGACTACACCGGCCAGACGCTGCGCCTGGGCAGCGGTACCGAGAAGAAATAACCCTAACAGGGTAATCAGGCGGCCTGTCTGTCGGTATCGATTCATTGTGTGGCTCCTGGCTATACCCGTTTTTGGGTGTGGGCGAAATAGATATTCATCGCCAAGGCGATGCCGACACAGGCGATCGGCATCGCTTGAGGCGGAATCGGAAATGGGAAGGTCAAGCCGAGCAGCAGCAAGTACACGATGCCGATGACGGCGTAGAAGCTATAGCGGTGCGCTAGAGGACTGGAATAATCGAAGTTGGATTGCTTGATTTTGCGTTGTATCAAGCCGTCCACCGCACTGGGGATAACCGAGGCGATTAGAAACGGCCACCACGACAACAGCAAAAACAAACGCCGTAGCGATTGGTAAAAGGTCCCGAACAACACGTCCAATTTGCTTTGGACAAACGGGAAATAATCGGTCTGCCCAAAATGCTCAAATCCGACCGATTTCTCGCGCTCCGCTGTCGTGGGTATGAAAAAGTGGTAAACGTTTTGTTGAATGCCGGTTTGCACCAATAAGGCATTGAATACCGAGGTGGCCTCCTCGCGGATGCGCCGATCGTGATCGGCGCCGAGGTATTCGACGATCATCCGGTCTTCGGTGTCTTGCATATCGGTCAGCCAGCGATCGGAGACCAATACCGCCACCAAAAACACTTCGGCGATCCACAAGATGAAGGTGACAAAGAGGCTTTTGGTCATGACACCGCCGAAATACGCTCAAGGATGGCCATCACTCTGGGGTTGGTCACCAACCTGTCGATCGGTACTTCCGTGGCTAACCGCTCGGACAAACAGGTTTGCAGGGCGTGCACCGTCTGGTGCAGCCGGAAGCCGTCATCCGGATGAGCTTGCGCGGATGCCCGAGCATACCGTGTCAGCACTTTAAGCATCATCTCAGTGATGGCGGTTTCCTGTTGCTCAGCATCCTGGCCGTGTTCGAGCAGGATTTTGATCGCGCACTGGATGATCTCGATGGCCACCGGCCAGTCGAGTTCCAGGATTTGCAATTCCGTGTTCTCGGACCGGTTTAATTTGCGCCACCGTTCCAATTGGACTACTTCCATCGGTTTTTCGGGTTTACGCCGTTTGGGATTTGACATTCGTGTGTTCCTTATCCAATTCAGAAATGAGTATCGGCAGGCGGCCCTTGACGATGCGGCCGCCGGACAATTTGGCGATGTAGTGCAGATCGGGCAATTGGCCTAATAGCTGCGGAGCGAATAAGTCGCCCTCTTCCTCCATCAACCGTTCGCCGATATTTCCGGAAAATACCGCTGGATTTGCTGAATGGGTAGAAACGCCCTGGGTTCTCATGACGTATTTCAATCGGGTTTTGGGTAGGTTATCGGTTATGTAGGTTTGGGTTTCGGCATCCATCACGCGAAGCGCGATGAGGTTGTTGAGGTTGGCCAGTATTTGCCGAGCCTTGGCTTCGGAACCCAATCGGGCCGAGAAGTCGGCAAACGTCTGGGTGGCAATGAACAGTCGGAATTTGGCGCCGCGGCCTTTGTTCAAGAGCTGGATGCACGGGTCGTTAATCACCTCGGCCGCTTCGTCGACGAAGATATTGACCGGCCGATTGTCGATGCCGTGGTTGTAGCGGTCGCCGGCGACGGCCGCCAGATCCGCCAGCAGGATGGAGCCGATTGCGCTACCGACCATGCTGTCCGATAAGGAATCCAGGCCGATATAGGCCACTTGGGCGCCTTTAATGATTTCGGCGGCATCGGTGATGGCCCGCGTATCGTTCGCGTCGCTTTGATCCGGCGACAATAAGGCCCCTAAGCTGCCGGAGGTCAGCATATTCATCAGCGGCAACAGCGAGGCAATCATTTTGCTGAAATGGGTGCGGTCGTGTTCGAACATGGAAATCAGCCCTTCCAGGTCGGTGTTCTGTTGTTCCGCCTGCACGCGCTCCCGATAGAACCTGACCAACAACTGCGCGGTTTTATCGCTAAAGTCCTGCTTCTTCAAACCCACACTGGCACGCCATTCGAAATCGAGGACCTTGTCGAAATAACGGGCCAGCGCTTTAATGACCAAGGGCACGGGGCCGCCTTCCAGATAGGTGCGAAGTTTCACCAAGGACGGTTGTTCTTCGGCGGCAAACAGCCCTTGCACGATATTGTCCAGCGCCTTCTGGCCGAAGGCCTTGAAGGGATCCGACCCGGACTCGCCGGGACTGACCGCGGCAATTCGGCTGGCCAGCTCGGACGAGCGATTGAAGTTTTTCAAAGGATCGATGCGCACGCTCTGGTCCGGAAAGGCCGGATGGAAGTAGACGAATCGCTGCGGCGAACCGGACAGCTGACAGGCACGTTCGGCACACCATTTCAAATCTTTGTCGCCCTTGGGGTCGATGATGATCACGGCTTCGTTGCGCAGTACGGCCTGCGTGACCAGGATGTCGAACAGCCGGGTCTTGCCGGCGCCGGTGGTGCCAACGATCAGGGTGTGGCCGGCGCTATGCGCAATGGCTTGCCGGATGTAGCCTTCGCTTAATCCCAGACCGTGGATCCAGGTCGCCCCCATCCGATCAAGATTGACCGGAATCAAGCCGGTTAAATCGCGTTTTTGGATGTCGTAGGCCAACTGGGCGTGCTGCTGATTCCACTCGAAGCCCCAACCCAGCCACCATTGGTCGGGATGGCGTCGCACGATCCCGGCGAGACTGGCGACGTTGAAGCGTTGGAATTTGAAATATTTGAGCCGGTACTTGCGATACCACACCCTAGCCGATGCCGGCAGGCGTCTGCCCGCCATCAAGAGACACACCGCCATCAGCCCGTTGAACGGTTCGCGCGGCAGGCCGGAAAAGATCACCATGACATACGCCACCAGTCCAAAGGCGAACCAGACCACAATCGCGGTGACTTCGTAATTGGGTCGCCAGGGTAGCTGATAGTCATATTCGTCTTTCATGACTTTTTGACGATGAAGCGCTTGTTGATATTGTCGACAACAATATCGGCTCGATTAAAGGCTTGCTTTATTAATTGTTTATATTCTATTAGCCCTTTATCCTCGATATATTGCCTTAGTAAGGCTAAATCCACGGTAAAGGTATCTTCGGTCTCTTTCACAGCCATCGGCAGTTCGAAGGTTTTAATCAAGTGAATCAGGGACTCAATCGAAAGGGTATCATCGCGGTGTCCGGCATTCTTCACCGAGATCTCGCCGGAATTGGCTGGCGGGTGATCGGCGTCCGGGGCGTCTTCGGTGGCGTAACGAGCTGGTTGGGATACCGGTTTGGCTTCGGCGGGTTCTAGCAACACGGCCAGATGTCGGCTGGCCGCCTTATTCAGCAAAACGCCTTTGACGCCGCCGATCTCGGTCACCTTGACCATGGGTTTGCGGGAATCGACTTCGATCATGCCGGCCGCATCCAGTGTCCTGACGATCTCGATGGGCTCTTGGCCCAGCCGAGCCGCGAGCGGCTGGTGCAAAACGAACACCAGACCTTTGGGTTGGACCAGAAAATAGTCGGCCGATGCCGGACCCAGGTTTTGCGTCAGCACGGCGCCCGCTTCGGATTTCGCCGCCAGCCATTGCCTGGCGGCTTGAATCTCGGCATGCTTTGCTGCCTCCCTCGATTCCGATGCGTCCGGCATGGCCGTCGGTGGGCTCGGTTGAGCATGACTCGATGCCGCCGGGTTTGGCGTGCCGACTTGAAGCACTTCCCGCGCCTCGGTTTCGACGACCGCTCCCGGCGCTGTTTCCGGTGCCGACAGTGGGTGATGCGGCGCCCCAGGCGTGGATACGTTGTCGTCAGCGCGGGCTGACGTGGCGGCCACGATGTCAATACCTGCTATCGGATCAGGCTGCCCGTCTTGATCGTCGATGTGGATCACCTGTCCGTTGACAATTAAGGGTGCGGCTTCGGGATACACGTGCCGAGGGTCCGACAACTTAAGCACTCTGAGCGGCGTATCCAGGCAATCCGGCTGAATCGTCCAATAACGCCTTACCTCGCGTGCGTCCATTCGATACGGAACGGCCAGCTGACGATCGAAGAGGATGTCGGCTAAGGTATCCGGGTGTTTCGGAATACCGGGAATATTGTTTTGGGTGATCAGGCGACAAATCTCCTCGGCCGCTTCGTCCCAGACGATAAACAGGCCTTCTTTCAATCGCCAAACGGTCGCCCTTTTGACGTTGTCGGTCCATTTTCCCTTTTTAACCAGTTGCCGCATGGCATCTAATATGAACCATTCGATGGGCGCCCCGATCGACGGGTCGATGGGAATACAGTTTTCCTTGAGGTCCCTTTCAACACTGTTGTAATCCGCGTCCATCACCAACGCAAACATCTTTGAATGATGCGGCGTACCGGCAATCGTCAGCAGCATTTCTTTATAGATGATTGGGCCATATTCGTTTAAATATTCTGAAACGCTTGCGAAGATGATTTTATTGATCAATGCCGCCGAGACAATCTCGTGGTCGCCATGACGATTCGCTCGCCAATGCAGATAATAGCGCTGGATTCTTAGTTTCTTTGCCCAAGTCTCAATATCATCCCCCAGGATATTGCAGGTATGCCGCCCGTCTTCCGATTTAATTTCCATATCAGTGACCGGTTTACCTAAATCATGCAACATGCCGGCAATGAATATCGCCAGCCGCCAGCGGGGCGTGAGTTGTTTGCGTTTTGCCGGCGTTTCGTCGATGCCGTATAACACACCGTGCGACTGATAAACGGCTTCGTATCCCACCTCCAGTCCATGCCGGAATAAACCGCCCGCCCCTCGATGGTGATGCTTTTCAGACGCCGGCAACAAATGCACAAATCGCGCGTAATTCAATATTAATGGATATACCCGCTGTTGATATTCCTCGTCTGTTACGCTCAAATAATGTCTGATCTTTTGAATTAACTCCGCTTGGGACTCCAATATTTTCTGGGGTTGCCTCACCGGCAAGCCTTTGGCAAATGGCGGGTAACGGGGCACGTCTTCTTCCGGCTCGGTAGCCCCTAAAATCCGGTTCAGTATTTTCGCTAACATCGCCGATGCCCGAATTATTTCTTTAGACTTTTCGGATCGCACGACGCCTTCAATCGAGACGGCATAGTGGTGGTACGAACGATCTCACGATCGCAGTCGGTCATATCCAGTTTGTGCCGGCAATACTTTCGCCAAGCTCTTTCAATGTCGTCCGAATCGGTCTGACAACTTGGTTGAGTGTCCGCCAGATCCGCCTCGCCGAGCGGGCGAGTGACGAGTCCGGTGCCATCCGCTGCCCCGCGGGTTTCGGTTTGCGGCTGCCGGGTGACCACGTGCTCCATCGACGACTGCCGTACCGCCGCCCCGCCCGTTTCCGAGGCAAAGGCATCCATGCTCAGCCGCCAGTGAGGTTGCGGCCTGGTCTGCGCCATCGATGCAATGACTTGCGCCGAGGTAAGCTGATCAACGGGTGCCTGCGCGCAACCGGCAATTAAGGGAAAAAGTAAGCATATCGCTGTCCGCATCGGCCTGTCCTCAGTTGTGGGTCAGACCAGCATATCGCATTCGAAAAATGAAACCCGCTGGCTAAATGCTTCAGAAATGCACTTTCCCAGCGGGTTTTCTGATCCCCGTTTCTCGATTCCCACTCATGTGTATTTAAACGACTTGCACCATTGCAATCTTGTCACAGGCACTGCACCATTGTTTTGTTAAACCGCCTGCACCATTTTATAAATATGGTTTTTGGCGGTTAAAAATCTAATGGAGCAATATCGTTTAAAACTTGAGCTATTGAGCGATATGGCTGGGCCACTTTCATTCAGCGAACGGCGCTCGCCGGCAACAAACCACCACTATCTGTTAACTTTCAGTCGGTTACATCACTGGATGCAATGGCGCAGCCCCTTTAAAAAACGAATGGCTCAGCCTGTTAAAAAAAATAATGGTGCGGCCTGCTGAACCAGACAATGGTTTTCAGCGGTTAGTTAATTTTTTAAACTCTCTATTTCTAGTTCCCATTCAATCAGTTGCGCGCTCTGCTCCATTATTTTTTTTAGCTGGCCGCCCCATTCCGGCGAAATATTTTCGCTAGGCTACGCCTGCCTGATCGTGGGCTTCGGCCGGGAATCTTTGGAATTCGCGTGGTGGAAATCGGGGTCTTAAGAAGCGCCCTTTACACCGCTTGGGATATCCCGGCCGACCCTATTCAACCTGAAACCGGAACAGGGGTTCACCCTATCAGGGTCGCTAAGTTATCGGTGATTGACGTGCAATGGTTGCTTTTTGACCGAAAAATGGAAGACGAATCGACTCGAGATCGACGCACAATCGACACCAATCGATTTTTACCGAATTTCAAGTGTTTTCCCACGCCGAGTCGATTTTGAGTCGACTTTCAGATCGACAGTCGCCGTGATAAGCGACTTTGACCAGAAAATGAATCGGGCGATTTTTATCGGTTACCCTGGATCTGCACGATGCGTTACCCGATTAAGACCCCAGCGAGAGATCGGCAGCGCCAACCCGGACGCGGAAAATCTCGAAACCAACCTATCCCGACGGGTTTTGCGGCGCATCCGACCTCACGTTGCTGCGAACGCCAACCCGATACAAGCCAATCCAGTGCCTATTCAGATTGGCAACCGCCCGTTTAAAGGGCAATACAGCACGCGCTTAAACGTTTTGATAGTCCAGCAATGCCTCTTTAATGCCGGCTAAAAGCCACATCTGTTTCCTGATTCTGGCAAGCTCATCTTCTGTTTCGATCACAAGCTTTGCAAACCATTCCGGCTGTGCCTGGACGATTTTTTCCAAAATCGAATAGTGATGCACGTTTCTCGGCTTTTTATAACGCTTTTTTTCGATAGCCTTTTGACCGAGAAATTTAGCCTCGTACCATTCGATGCTGATCGAATTCCCCCGGTTGCTCTTAATTCTCAAGCCTAACGATATTGACGGCGTTTCCAAACTATAGTCTTTCTTGTTATTACTCCAGTAATAACTGACATAATACTCGGCTTCTTTTTCCAACAGCGCGGCTTGATCACACAACCAAAGTTTTAATGCATCATTATTGGAAAAACTGTTCGCGGCGTCTTCAATGCTTGATAGCCGTTTTAACTCATACCTTACAGCGTCTAGATTCTGCTTGGTTTCCTGTTTGTTTACGTGGCAGGCTATTAATGTATATTTAACCAATAATTCTAATATCACAGTCAGTCTTTTATTAAATTTTCTGATCGATTCTAATTGATCTTCCGTTTCGAATACCAATGTCTTTAATTCCAGAGGCGCTTTCGCCAAAAAGTGATCGAGATAGTGAAATCGATACCGATCTTTTGGAAGGGCGAATAATCGCGTTTCAATAAACTGGTTATTTGACCAACGACCGACGCCCCAACCAAGTAGCCGTTTGTCATCCGCTGTCCATTCAAGCTTGATTCCCAGAGGGTATCTAGCGACGGCGGAATTTTGGCGAATCAATTCAATATAACCTTCCGTATATCGATTAACGACTGCCTGCGCTTGCTCTCGCAACTGATCTATTTGATGAAATAGCCAGGCGCAGACGGCCGGCGTGGCTTGATAGTACGTATAGACCGCGGGCTCGATCGCCTGGCTGGGTTGTGGATTCACCATGAGAAAGACCTTCCCTATCGGTATAGCAAAGGGGGCATGGTAGCGTATTGACTTTTACAAACCCGCTGGCAAAGTGCATTTTAAAAGCATCTAGCCAGCGGGTTTCTTGTTTGAAAATTGCTAAGATCGACACGCGTCTATCATCAGTCGCTATAACCTTACGCAATCGACAGGACACTCATTCACATGTTTATACTTGGCTTAGATATCGGCTACTCGAACGTTAAAATCGCCTTCGGCGAGCATCAATCGCTTCCCACCACCCGCCTATTCCCGGCCGGCGCCGCTCCCATCGAACACTTGCCGCAAGCCATCGATCGAACAAGTGATACGTTGCGGGTCAACGTCGACGGCACCGCCTGGGGCGCCGGCATCAGCGTCAGTAAACTGAGCAACTGGAACCGGGCGCTACATCGGGACTATGCGGCGACCCCCTCCTATCGAGCGCTATTCCACGCCGCCTTGCTGGCTACGGAACAACCCCACATCGACGTGTTGACCACCGGGCTGCCCGTCTCCCAATGGCAGGACAAATCCGCGCGGGATGCACTTGCTGCGCAATTAACCGGCGTTCATCAGGTCACGCCGAAACGCCAAATGAGCGTGGCCCGCGTTCAAGTGATCCCGCAACCCGTCGGCGCCTTTGTCGAACAACTGTTCAGCACGCAAGACCAACGGCTCAACGCCGGACGGGTGCTGGTGATCGATCCGGGGTTCTTCTCGGTGGATTGGGTACTACTGAACGAAGGCGAAATCGTGACGGCATCGTCCGGTACCAGCCTGGAAGCCATGTCGGTCTTACTCGATAAAACCAGCGAACTGATTTGCCAAGACTATGGTGGCCATCTTCCCCCGGAAAAAATCGAGGACGTCTTAAGAGCCGGTGGCACCACAGTGTTATTGCTGGGACAGACCATTGAAATCCAGGCGTATTTATCTGCGGCCGCGCAATCGGTCGCGGAGGTAGCCTTGGCAGCGATGAAACAATCGCTGCGGCGCGAGAAAGCTTCCGTGGATATCGTCCTGCTCGCGGGCGGCGGCGGCGCCCTGTATCAAGAAGCCGCCAGGTGTATTTTCCCCTCGAACCCTGTATTTCTGCCGGCGCAGCCGGCGATGGCCAATGCCCTCGGCTTTTTCTATTTCAGCCGAGCGTGATGATGAAAATATTGGTTACGATCAATTCAGGCTCCTCCCCGGAACTGTATGCAGCGATCGAAACGACACCGGCCAGGGACCGGGCGGAAAGGCTGCGGACCTTGGCGACACTCGGCGTCGTCAGCGCGCGGAATGGTCTACAAACCGTGTCAGCCATGCCTGACACGCCGCCAAACCGGCTCGAAGCGAATCAGACTCTGGTGAAGCTCAAGTCAAGTCTGAATGCCGAACAATAGCGACTTGCGCTATTGCGTTTTTTGATTCCTGTGTTTTTCTATAAGAGTAGGCACTGAGTATGCGAAAAGTGTGGATGATCTGCGTCTTGAGCGCCCTGTCGGCTAACGCTTACACTAACCCATTAACTGAATCGGACTGGGGAAGAATTGCGATGGAAAAAGGGCTAGACCCCTTTGAATTGTATGCCGTATCATTGATGGAATCATCGAAATACAGCGGTAACAGAACGATATCGCCTTGGCCGTGGGCGATCAACTCGGCCGGCAAGTCGATGCTGCCTCAAACCCATGCCGAAGCGCTTCAGAGCCTAGAGCGTGAATTAGACAAAGGGATTCGATCAATCGATATCGGCTTAATGCAGGTGAACATCAAGTGGCATGGCTATCGAGTCCACGACATCCGCAGCCTCTTTGATGCAAACGTGAATCTACGAATCGGTGCCGACATTCTGGCCGAGGCCATTCGATCCGAGCCCAGTGACAGAGCGCTGGGTCTAGGACGATATCATGCCGGTTATGGAAACGAGCCGGAGCGATTAGCCCGTGCCTATCTTTACGGCCAAAGAGCCTTATCGATTGCCAATGCGCTTAGGACGTATTTTGGAGATTAATCATGACCGATGCGATTGAAGCATTTAACCTCAAGCTTCTGTTGTTCATTCGAGAGCATATGTTGGACGATCAGTCCAGTAAGCTACATATCCTCATGGGCGTTGATAATGACGCGGCGCATTTAATAAAAACGGCCAGTATTGAAGACATTATCAAATTATCCAAAGTGGGATTTTTTTTATTCTCACCGCGTTTTGAATGTGATGAGTTAAAGAAAATTCTAGACTCGAATACGCTTGATCCTAAAACCCTGGTAGAGATTTTTAAATAAAAGGATACTTATTTATGGCCCAGAATAACGATGCAATTTCAGTGTTCGACAAACACCGCTTGGCGTATGACATGGTTAAGGCCGGCTTTAGGACATCAATCGTCTATATCCATACGCAGCTCTCAAAGATTTTGTTACGCAAGCTGTATAAGACACTTCATAATAAATCGCCGAGCTCAGGTTTGTTGCCGTCATCGGCCTACGTGTTGTCCAACCGCAAAAACCAAATCTATGCCACGTTATTCATGCGTATTTACTCAAAATTACATAAAGATATTGAAAATTCCATCGACGTGAAATTGGTCATGGACTCGTGGGACATTTATAAGCTTTTGGTCCCTCAGTGTTCTAACGAAGCGCTCGATATACATCCTCGAACCATCAACGAAGCCTGGGCACTGACCAGAGACTTTCGGGCGTCAACGAATTATTTTGCAAACTGTCGTCAGTGCAATCAACACTATTTAGCCTGCGACGATAGCCGCTTGGCAAAAAAGTGCCCGTTTTGCAACGCCGGAAACAGGTGAGCGGTTAAGTATACCAACCAATTTGTTTGTCAAAAACCCGGGGGTCGTTGCGTTTCGAGCCGCTTATCTGTCAGCCTAGTGGCGTATTTCCCCAAGCTTAAAGTGGTTAGATAGGGAAAGTTCGTTTTCAAGACCAGTCATTTTGGGTCTGCTGTAAATTTGCGATAGAAGCCATTTAAAGCAACGGTGACCGAAAACACCGACACCTGCTAATCGTGCACCCACTTGAAGGTTAGGCGGGCTCCGGGATTTATCTCGTTCAGTCCATTCAAAGTGGCCACGTTTTGTACGCCACCGCCGAAGAATCCCTTGTCTTTACGGAATGTCAGAGTGGCACTAGCAAGTTGGTAAAGGTACAGTCCGTTCGCAGCAACATGGATTTCATCGTGGGTTGCAATGGTCACCCCGGGGTCCGTGGCATTCTCACGGATCACAATTTCTTTGCGCCAAGTGACGGTGGCGGGCGTCTGAAGAACGAACTCGACTCGATCGTTTGGCACGGCGCCTTCTTCCACGGTCACTTCGATCAAATCCGCCGCATCCGATGTACGCAGGACGTCACCATCACGCAGGAAGTTAACAGGCTGAAACACATCCGAGGCCGGGCGATTTTCCGGCGCCCAGACTCGTATACGCACTTCGAATTGCCCGTTTCCATCGCCAGGCCTGTCGTCGTTGATCCTTAGAAACAATTTCCGCGGCTCGTGATAGTTCCAAGGGCTTCTAACCATGCCGTTGCCAATGCGGAAGTAGCCGTTGAGCCGACCAAGCAGGCAAAACGCTTTTGCTGCGGGGTCTAGCCCTACATGCAGCGGCCAGTTTTTGTCGGCGACCAGCCGCGTTAAGCCTTCCGGCCCATTGGAGGGATCGAGAAGGCCGCCACCCCAGATTTGCCCACTGGCATCGATCTGGATCTCGCAACCGGGATAAAGTGTGATGCCGGTCGGCACGTCGCCGGGACTGGCCGCGCCTATCGGAATGCGGATGTCGCAAATCGTCTGGGTTGCAGGCCCCCAAGCATGGATCGGAATTGGCACGGGTCGGCGCGGCACCAGGGGCAATCCAAATAACTCCAGACCGGCGGCGTCCGTAATCTTGGGCCAGAACCCAAAGCGGTTGGCGGCTAGCGGCGCGGGAAACCGTGACGTGGTAACCGGGTTACCGTCCTGTATACGACGCTTTGCATGCCAGAAGGCCAGAGCCAACCCTGCCAGCAAATCCAGCGGAGAATGACTCGAAGTCTCGCTCGAGTGACCACAAACTTCATTAAGGTTTCCGCCTCCGTCTATGACGATGGGAAGTTGCGGCGCAAAATAGCTGTCTCGAAACAATTCGACGATGACGCGTTCCAGCATCGCTACCAAACGTGCGTCGCTGGCATCGTCGTTGAACGCCAAGGCCGCGATGCCATGGGCAAACAGCGTGCGGCTGCCAATCCCTTCGGGCTCCAATTCAGGATGGGCTTGGCGGATTTGAAACCATTCCGCGAAGGTATCGCGGACCGTCGTATCAGCATCGTCTATCCCGGTCAGGCCTATCCAGCTATGGAAATTGACAGACCACTTGTCATACGTTGCGAAAGCGGCTTGCCCTGTGGTCAAGGTTGAATAGGCCAGTGCCTTGTCGAGCACATCGCGAAATAACAAGGCGGCCGGCGTTTCGTCCTGCTCTTTGATGTCGAAGATGCTGGCGTTCTGCATTACCGCGAGCGCACTGAAGATCGTGGACGGAAGTATGCCCAATCTGGAAACCAAGGAGGTCAGATCGAGGGTCAAGGGCGGTACGGCACCGAGCGCCGTGCTGATGACGGGTCCCAGCAAAGAGAGTGCGACTGGCAGCGATATCCAGCCGATAACCTGGGAGGCAGCGATGGGGCCTTCCAGCAGGGGCCAATAACCGGCCCGTTCCATGGCACCGCGAAAGTTCGTGCGCGACCCGAAAGCGGTGCCGCCGGCCGCAAACTGAAGCGCACGCGAAAACGGGTGCTCCAAAACTGGCAGTAGACCGGTAGCCCCCCGCCACGTGAGCCCCCCCATTGGTCGAACCAACAGATAGCCGTTATCCGCCAGGTAGTTCCCCAGCCAGGTGGCCTGGCGTCTCGCTGTATTCGAAATGTCCTGGTCATTTCCGGCGAGCTTGGAGATTATCCAGCAGGACGCGACTAGGCCGGTCAACTCGTCCATTGAAAGTTCCCAACGGCGGTAGCGCGTCCAGTAACGGTATTGGCGGTCGCTGTAAGCCTGCGCTTCGGTCGGTCCAAGCCAGCGCGTGAGGAGTTCGGGATCGCGTCTTGGATGATGGTACCAATGGCTGGCCGGCAGCGAGTTGGCATAGACGCCATCGCCCACATCCAGGAATTGGTCTCCCCGGACGTCCGGCTCGTTTTCGTTGTAAATGGGCAGACCGGCATCCCAGCGTGTCGGCAAGCGCGCCTCCGAGTTCGCCCCGTTTTCGTTCCAGCTAAACAAGGAATCCAGCGTTTGTTGGGCAGCACTCAAGACCCTGGCCGATTCGGCATTTCCCGCATCGAGTTCAATCGCCAATGCGGTATGCAGGAGTGCGCCGTCCATCAACGGATTCTCGCCGTAGCTCTCGACGATATTCCAACGATCTACGTCCTCCAGGCGGCTTGCCTGCAGGCGGTTGCGGACCACCAAATGATTGCGACGCCCTTCGTGTCCGATGGCGAAGAAGCGTCCGATTATCTGAGCCCTAACCTGCGCATAAATGCGTTCGTAATGATGAGCTTCGGCGACCGCTTCAGTCTGACCCGGATGCCAGGTGACAATGCCATGTTCGAATACGTTGTACCGGCCGCCGCTGCCATCGGGAATGTCTAACTCGTCGGTGACGGGAAAGCCCAGAAAGCCTTGTTCCCAGCTCAAATCGGCCCACTTTTGCCGTATTAAGCCGTGAACCTCGAAGGCGCCCCAGCGTTCGGTCCAGTAGATGGAGCCGCCATCGAAATGATTAAAAAATCCGCCCCCGCCCGGGGTTTGGGTCTCGTCGCTAGCAGGTCTGCCCAGCAAGCCAGTATGTGCGCCCAGACTCAGCCATTTAGCAAGTATTGCGCCGCGCACGATATATCCTCGTAAGTCGGGTACCTGGATGATGACCGGATTGGGACGCGGCGTGAAATTGCGCAACACGCCACGGTCGTTACGCTCACCCGGTAAAACGTAGCTGTAAGGATTGCCGGCCAGAGCGATTTTGAAGTACACGTCCGGATTTCGCTCGCCGGGATGCTCGGTGAAGTCCGATCGATGGAAACGAAAGACCGCGTTTCCGTTTGGATCGGTCAATTGCGTCGTGCCTAATTTGTCGTCAGGGCTCCTGGGGTCCTGGTCATAGGCTTCGATGGTGAGGCCGACCAGAGGCAGGCTTCTGGAATCGACGCAACGGCACGCGACGACCAACTCAGGGTCTGGGTGGGTCGATGTCACCGTTACGGTGACCCGGTTGGAATCCGTTTGCCCGGTTGTACGCCAATGTCCTCCCGTCTGTCCATGTGTAGGCTCAATCCAAATCCGGGTCTGAAGGATAGCGTGTATCGTGGGGTTACTAGGGCTATTGAGGGCCACATCGACTCGGAAAGTGCCATTCTCTAGGTCGATCGAGGCCAGTATGCGTTGCTCATCCACTACCAAACTAACAGTGGCCGAGTTTGGTGGATCGGTGAATGCTTGGAAACTGCCTGAGAAGGCGACTACTCTCGAAGTACCCAGTGGAGCTTCTATCACATCGCCGTCAGCGGGAGAATCCAGGGATATGGACGTCATGACAGTCTCCTTTTATTATCGAGTAGCGGTAGCTACCAATTCATTGAAAGATCCTCGCAACTTGAAAGGGCACACATTGGAGGGTTGGCCTGCATCAATCGACTAAGAAATAACGCTAGTGAAATACTACAGAGAAAAAATGGTTTTTGTAAATAAGTACGTTTGTAGTAGTACATTCGTACTGGCACTGACGCATAATGGTCATCAGCGTTAGTCGTTTGCGTGAGCAGCGCAGTTCTTTTGGTACGACTACGCATGACAGAGCTTGCAGCCAATAGCCCCTCCCAAATTGGTGAAAATTCGGCTTTAGTTTCACCAATTTCACCAATTCTGCCAAACCCTCACTAGCCTACCCCCTACAAGACGGTATGTTGACGGCGTAGAGGCTATAATCGGGACTTAATTCGATCTGAATTTATTAGTTCAGAAGTCGTGCAAAATGAAACTATCAGAAAACATTAAACCCATCAGTTACTTAAAAGCCAATGCGGCCGAAGTCATCGAAAAGTTAAAAACCGGACATCAGCCGCTGGTCATTACCCAAAACGGCGAGGCTGCGATGGTGGTGCAGTCGGTTGCCGATTACGAACAGACCCAGGAATCCCTGGCCTTGCTAAAAATGTTGGCGCAGAGTCAGCAGGCTCTCGCCGAAGGCAAGACGGTTTCCAGCGCGGAGGCGTTTAGCTGTTTACGTGCGCGGCGCGGCTTGACATGAGCGTTCCGATACGATTGACAGAACCGGCCATAGCCGATTTACTTACCATCAATGATTACTAACTGATCGAAGTCAGTGATAAGGTGGCGGCAAAAATCATCGATACGCTTGAAGCCGCCGTCAACAGCCTTGCCGATTTGGAAGAACGCCGCACTGTGCTGAAAGAACTTCTGGTATTGGCGATTCGGCAATACCGCCAACTCATCGTAAACCCCTACCGGATCATTTATCAAAATCAGCCTGATCAAGTCGTCGTTCATGCCATCTTGGATGGGCGACGCGACATGCAAACCTTGTTAACCCAGCGTTTGATCGGTGCACTCTAGTTGCTCAACCCCAAATTCAAGGATGACTTGTCTGTGCTCCCAGGAGTACAACGGCCAGGCGGCCGTCGATGTTGACAGCCTACTCATCGTGACGGTCACGCTGACGCAGGACACCAACGACAAGCCGCAAGTCGAACCGATGCTGGACGAAGTAGCCCAATTGGAAAGCGATTTGGGCAAACCCGATACCTTGCTGGCCGATAACGGCTACTTCCGCCAAGGCAATGTCAAAGTTTGCGAAGACCGAGGCATCACGCCTCTGACCGACCTGGGCCGAGATTCGCATCATCTACCTTTGGCAGAGCGCCTCGCGGACGATGCGCCCGCGCCCCCACACCGGCGATCCGGTGGTCAACATGGTGCATGCCTTGAAAACCCAACAGGGACTCGCCTGTTACGGACAGCGCAAATGCAGCGTCGAGCCGGTGTTTGGCGTCATCAAACCGATCATGGGCTTTCGACAGTTCTCGTTGCGCGGCCTGCAAGCGACATCGGACGAATGGAAACTGGTCGCCTTAGCTTACAATCTGAAACGGATGCACGTGCTGGCGGCCGGATAAGCTGGAATGAGCGTCAAAGTCTCGCCAGTTTGCCTGGTATGCCGAGCAGATTAGGCGGCTTTTGGCTGGGTGACATCCGGTAATTTGTTTTGCGAGCCGCACCACCGGCTTCTTTTGCCGGGCGGCCCCACAAAATCAGGCGGCTAAGGTTATTGTCCGACAGGCTCCAAGCAAAGAGCGAAATCAATCCCGATGTAAACGCTTGTCTTTATTACAAAAATCAAGCGGTTAATTTCCATTATTTAACATAACCTAATCTTATGCGAAGTCGCACAAACAACCAAATGTTAGTGCAAACAAAGAGTGTAATTGTTAATGAAGCGGCCATCCATAGTCATCTAAAGTGGCTTTTGCTTATATCTCGTCAAATTGTAGCTTCGCTCCCACTGGGCCTAATTGAGTGACGAACTCCAAAACCTGTTTAAACTCATTACCCGATTTGTAAAGCTTTGAGTCCTGCAATAACTGGTCAATGCAATTTCGCCGTTTGTTATTGCTCATTTCCTTTGTCCTATCTGGATAATGTTTAGACTAACTGGCCTGCATCTCGATTAAGCGGGTTTCGGCCATCTCCCAAGGTAAGCGTCGGCCGTTTTCTTTCATCTGTGCATATGCGATGCGGGCCGCCCCAACGTCAATAATGCCATGACCAATCAAGCTTTCCACAACCCACAGCGTGCCTTTTACTTCAACAAATTCCTGCTCAGCAGCCTTGCGCAAGTTTTGATCGCCGGTCAGTAACGGACATTGCTCCTGCTTGGCCAACATCAACGCAAAACAATCATAGCGGCTAGGCTGCTTATACTTGGCTATCAGCTCTTCAACCTCAACCATTGACGCCGGCGTTAACTCGCCCAACTGCAAGCCATACTCCAGCAAATAACCGTGATCGGCTTCCAATTCATCGGCGAACAACATATCCGGCACTTGAATCTGATAAGGCAACTTGAATAGAGCTCGAATCAAACTGCCCTCTTCCAAATCGATCAGGATATTGGCGTCGCTAATGAGTAACCGGCTCAAGGCTATCTAACGTCCGTTGTTGATGGAATTTCGCTACCGGTAGCCCTAATAATTCAGCGGCTTTGGATTCGCTGAAATAGTCTTCGGCCAGCGCCCGATAGACCAACTGCTTAAACAGCAGGGTTTGCTCGGCGGGATATGGTTTGCCCGGCTCGCAACTGCGCCACCCCTTAGAGCTAAAGGCCATATAACTTGCCTGAAACGTGGCCTGCGTAATAATGCCAGCTTGATGCGCACGAAACAAAACGCCCTGCATGCTCAAACCAAATTCGTGTTTCAGCATAAACAGTTCGTTCAATTCCAGCCGGTGGCGCTTAGCGCCTAAATGCTCAATCAGCGTTGGCTTGGGCAGCAAAAACGTGCCGGCAAAACGATTACACAGCTTTTCTTCGTCGGCCAGCAATGCCGCATCCAAGCGGCCTTTTAACAGTAAGTGCCCCAATTCATGCGCCAAGGTAAACCGTTGGCGGTCGCCGGTCCAATTTGCGCCGACTACGACCACCGGCAAAATGTTAATCATGCCCGCCAAACCATCGAACTTTTTGCTGTCGTCCACGCAACTGCTGATCACCATCACCCCATGAACTTCCAGGGTGTCGATCATATCCGGGATGCAACCCAAGCCCAGGTTCCAGGCTAGCCGCACGGTTTCCGCCAGGCTGTCGATTTGCTCGGGATCCTCAATGCGTTCCGGCAAACCGGCGGGCAAGGCAAACGGTTGGATGGGCGATTGCGGGTATAAACCCAGCAATTCGTGCCAGCGTTCGGCCTGATCACTGATGTCCGCCTCGATTTTGGCTAAGCTCTTTTGCGACAAGCTACTTTTCTTACGATATTCGATACCTTCGATAGTCAGGGTTTGCGGGCGAAAGAAATACTCGGTACGCACGCCCAGAATTTTCGACAATTTGATCAGTTGCGCGGAAGACGGGGTTTGCAGTTCGTTTTCAAACTTGCTGATGGTGGTGTGGCTCAAGTCCGCTTGTTCGGCTAAAGCCCGCAACCCCAAACCCGCCGCCTTCCGGGCGCGGTGTAGACGTTCACCTAACATGGTGGCCTCTTGGGTTTACAAAAACTATAAATATAGTGATTAATGTAAACTTTTTTACCACATCAAGCCAGCGCTATTTCGTCGCTGGTGTAGTCGAGGGCACTACGCTTTTGGCGGTGCACATTCATAAATCAGGGATTTTTTTGGGTTTCAAGTGTAGCTATTTGTTGGTTATGAATACTTAACTGATACACAATTCGACAAGCGTCGCCTGATTAGATACCCTAGCAACGATTCGCTTTTGAATCGCTATTTTGGAAAATGGATATGAAAAAAAGCTTTTTGACCTCTTTATCGGTTTTGGCTGTATCAATTGCTGCTGATGCCTCAGCGGCTTTGCCAGAAAGCGCAACTAATCAAATGCCAACGCTGGACACCGCTTCAATCGAGAAACAAACCTCACAATTGCCGTTTGTGATTGATAGACCAACTGTCGAAAATGGTGGCGTTTTTGTGGCTGCTCACAGCTCGCATGCTTCTCACTCATCTCATCGGTCACACTACTCATCACGCTAAAAAATGACAAAACACGAACTCAGTTTTGATGTTCGCGTTTTTTCGCTTGAAACGATCAAACGGGCGCTTTATCGATATCAAGACAAGTGTTCGTTTGACATTCAACTGAGAGACAGCGACATCGTGATCGCTTTTGAATCATCTATCGACGACATGACAGATCGGATTAAACGCGAAGTCTTGGATCAGGATTTACGCGACACGGTTTCGAAAGAAACCGCAAACGTCCGCCAATTGATATTGGCAAACGCCTTTTCGAATACAGGATTGATTGGATAATGTCACTGCTAGGGAAGCGCTTCAAGCTGGTTGATGACTTCAACCAAGCGAAAAACCACGATTACCACCTGCTGCCGTCACGTTTTGCCGGATTGGATGATGGTCGGTATCTTTTGAGCAACGAAGTCGGCGAATATCTGGTTGTCGACCGTCCGCAGCTCGAAAGCTACGTCAGGAAAATCGTCGATCAGGATACAGACTTTTACCACGACCTGAAATCCAAGCATTTTCTATTCGATGACGACTCCAATGTCGCTATCGACCTACTGGCGCTTAAATACCGTACCAAGGCGCTAAGAACTTCGCAATTCACCTCGCTGCATATCTTCGTGGTCACGTTGCGTTGTGACTATACCTGCCAATACTGCCAGGTATCGCGCCAAACTGACGACAAGCATGCTTTCGATATGTCCGAAGAAACGGCCAGCAAGGCGCTGGCCTTGGTTTTCAGGAGCCCGTCGCCAGCAATCAAAATCGAGTTCCAAGGCGGTGAGCCGCTGCTCAACTTCAATCTCATCCAATATGTCGTGTCAGAAGCCAAAAAGCTCAACGAAACGCATAAAAGGGATTTGCAGTTCGTCATCACCAGCAACCTGAGCTTTCTCGACGATACCGTGCTGGCCTTCTGCCAAGAACACGGCATCCATCTGTCGACATCGCTGGACGGCAACGAAGCCCTGCACAACAGCAACCGGCCTCGCCCCGGTAAAAACAGCTACAAGATTACGGTCAAAGGCATCAAAAACGCCCAGCGATTTTTAGGTCGCGACAAGATTGGGGCGTTGATGACCACGACCGAAAAAAGCCTGTCGCAAGTCAGATCGATCATCGATACCTACCTGGAACATAACCTCGACTGCATTTTCCTGCGTCCGCTCAGCCCGTATGGGTTTGCGGTCAAGAATCACCAGACGCAGAAATACGACATCGACAGATGGTTCGAGTTTTATAAAGAAGGCTTGGACTATATCCTGGAGATCAACCGCCAAGGACACCACTTCGTCGAGGTCTACACGCAAATCATCCTGACCAAGCTGCTGTCGCCTTTCAATACCGGCTACGTCGACCTGCAATCGCCTTCCGGCGCCGCGATCGCAGCCATTGTTTACAATTACGACGGCGATGTCTACGCATCCGACGAAGCGCGAATGCTGGCCGAAATGGGCGACAGGAAATTTAGGCTCGGCAGCGTCCATACGGACAGCTACGAAGACATCTGGCTATCGGATGTTCTGCTCGATACTTTGGAATCGAGTCTCTCCGAAAGTGCCCCGATGTGCCACGACTGCGGTTTTTTGCCCTATTGCGGCACCGATCCCGTCTACCACTACGCCACGCAACAGGATGTCGTCGGTCATAAGGCATTCAGCGGCTTCTGCGCCAAGAACATGAAAATCTTCAAGCATGTGATTAAGCTGCTGGAAGACCCAGACACCAAAAAGATATTAACCAACTGGGTGAGATGATGATTCATTTGAGCGCCAAGGACAATGCCGCTTTATCGGCGATGACGCATGAAGAACCGTTGATCGCCAAGATCACCGTTAATCTGAACCTGCCAAACGGGCTTCGTTCGCAAAGCGTTTTGATCATGCATGAACCCGCCGCGATACCTGACGGCTTTGGATTAGTGCTGCTGGCGTTCGATGGCGAAATCGCTAATGCGCCTGTAAATACCGTCAGGCTGTCGAATGAAATCCGCTATCTTAAAGAAAACGACGTCATCAAGTTCTATCCTACCGGCTGCAAGATCAATGTGTTGTACCGGAAAGAAGCGAACGTAAATACTTTCCTGCTGACCGAACGCTGCAACTCGTTTTGCATCATGTGTTCGCAGCCGCCGCGCGATATAGACGACAACTATTTGGTCGATGACATCCTGGAAGCATTGCCGCTGATCCATCCTGAAACGCCTGAGATCGGCTTTTCCGGTGGCGAGACGACGCTGATCGGCAACGACAGCTTCACCCGGCTGATTCAAGCCGCCAAAAACCACTTACCGAATACCTCGCTACACATTCTGTCCAATGGCCGAAATTTCAAGAACCTTGATCTGGCGATTAAGGTTTCGCGCGTTCAGCATCCAGACGTCATGATCGGCATACCGCTGTATGCCGACTATTCGCAATTGCATGACTTCATCGTGCAGGCAGACGGCGCATTCGACGAAACCATACGCGGTATCCTCAACCTAAAACGCTGTCAGGTCCCGGTCGAAATCCGCGTGGTCATCCATCGGGAAAATTACCACCGTCTACCGAGACTGGCGGAGTTCATCACGCGGAATCTCCTGTTCGTCGACCACGTCGCATTGATGGGGCTGGAAATAATCGGCTTCGCGAAATCGAACCAGCAGGCGCTATGGATCGATCCTTATGATTACCGGCATGAGCTGCAGGAAGCTGTCGAAACCATGGCGAAAGCCAGCATGAAGGTATCGATCTACAATACTCCGTTCTGCGTCGTTCCCGAATCCATTCGCTGTCATGCCGTCAAATCCATCAGCGACTGGAAGAACGACTATCTGGATGAGTGTTCGGAATGCAACGCTAAACAGCAATGCGGCGGGTTTTTCTCGTGGAATCTCAGCAAACCCAGCTTACACATTCGCCCCTTATAACGTATGCGCATAATTTTATTCTTATCACTTATCTTAAATGCCGCAGTCGCTTTATCTGAAACCCTAGAAGGGTATGTCGTTTCTGTGCATGACGGCGATACTGTGACGTTACTATTGGCCGATAAAAGCCAAGTCAAAATCAGGCTGGCACAAATCGATGCCCCAGAGAGCGATCAGGCGTTTGGTCAGAAATCGAGACAAGCGCTAGCCAGCATGGTTTTCAACAAAAACGTCAAAATTGAAAAAGAGACCGTCGACAAATATGGTCGAACTGTCGGCACGATCTTTGTCGATTCCATAGACGTGAACAAAGAACAAATCAGGCAAGGCATGGCGTGGGCATACCGCCAATATCTTCATGATCAAAGCCTCATTCAAGATGAAGAAAATGCAAAACAATCCAAAATTGGCTTGTGGTCTGATCCAAATCCTATGCCACCTTGGGAATACAGGCATTCAAGAAAGGGGCAACAGCAGAATGCACCCCCACTCAACGTGTCTACAGCCATTGAAAAACCGTCCAATAACCAATGCGGTGCAAAACGTTATTGCAAGGAAATGAATTCATGCGACGAAGCAAAGTTCTACTTGAATCAATGCGGATTAAGCAGGCTCGATGGCGATGGCGACGGAATTCCGTGCGAAAAGCTGTGTAATATCAGGTAGCCCATACCTTTTCATTAGCCAGCTAAACTTAAATAAATATAGTTGCGGATAAAAACGATTATGCGGAAAGACATTGCGGTCTTTTTATGGTTTATATTTTTACTTGTCCTGCCTATGGTAGGCATGGCCGACACCTATCACGATAACCTAAGAACCTGTCTAGGCGGTTACCCGGCCCTTTGTAATCATGCCCTGCTCAGTGCGGAACATGCCCAGCAAGTCCGGAAGGCGGAGTACGAGACCAACTTAAGAACCTGTCTTGGCGGTTACCCGGCCCTTTGTAATCATGCCCTGCTCAGTACGGAACATGCCCAGCAAGTCCGGAAGGCGGAGTACGAGACCAACTTAAGAACCTGTCTTGGCGGTTACCCGGCCCTTTGTAATCATTCGCTGCTCAGTACGTACACCACCGTCCGATGCTCCGCTTTGCGCAGAAAACGGGTCTTGTTATGGCGACATTAGTCCCATTACTGGACTGCCAAAAACCGTCAACGTACATGGATATTTTCGTAGAGATGGAACCTATGTTAGAGGGCACTATAGAAGCCACAGATAGACGCTTCAACACTTGATTGTAGGGACTTGCAATCGAAAACGAGCAATCAGCAATCAATACAATTTTTGTACCGGAATCAAATGGTGTTCAAACTGACATTATCTGCAACTAAAACCGACCCGTTGCGGACTGTCGTTCGAAGTGATTCAATGGCAGCGATTAGGTCATTAGCTGCCATAACGCACAGTAACCGATGAAACACGGAAAAAAAATCTCATGCCTATCAAATTATTATCGTGTAGAAGTACATAAATGAGTGGATATACTGTTGACAGCTTAATAACTTGTTAGCCCATTTATGCCAGGCACTAAACACTTCACTCGAATGCAATATAACGTCGCACGTGGTTTACGAGAGATCGTTGCACCACGTCAAACCATGCCAACAGCTCAGTGGCAACATCTTAAAGATGAATTTGATGGCCTTTGTGTTTTTTGCGGAAGTGGCGCAACCAAGGAAAATAGAGGAATCGTCCCAGACCACCTTATCCCGGTCACGCGCTTCGGTGAGCTAGTTATTGGAAATACAGTTCCCGCTTGTCAAACATGCAACGACTCTCGCGGAGATGGCGATTGGCGGCCCTTTGTCAGGGCTAAGTATCCAGGAGACTCAGAAGCACAAATCGAGCGAATTGAGGCGTACCTCAAACGCCACCCTTATCACCCATCATCCCCGGAGACGGCGCTCTCCCCTGAAGAGCAGAAGAGCTACGCTCAACTACTTAAAGACTGGGAGTCTTTGCTTGCGCGAGCACGCACACTGCATTCGTCTGCGGAGACAAGGAGAAAACACCATGCAAAGGGCTAACCAATCATTCCACCGGACCTGGTGCATAAAGCCGCGCTAGTCCGGTGAATTCAGACGTTAGGTTCGCAAATGCAAATTGTCCCGGGTAACCATATTGAAGAGCGCTTCAGAGCTTTGGCGACCGAGGTCTTTGGCCTATCTGTTGAAGCGTATCTCGCCGCCAATCACGGACGTCAGTTGTTTGGCTACGCGATTGACCTTCCCGCTCACTCGTTTTTCCCGTTGTTTGGAAATCCCCCGGCCTCACTAACTGAAGCCATGAATAGGCGATTTGGCGATTCAATTGCTGGTTACAAAGTTGCCGTCCAAGAGGTGTTTCCAATCGCCGGCCTCAATGCAGACGTACTGCTTTTGGCTACCGAGCTAAGCGTTGCGCCGGAAAGTGACTTCGATACCATATTGATACATAAACTATGCCATTTGGTACTTGACTCCAATTCGCTTGGACTAACCAATCTCACCCTTGACCAGAAATCTCGCTACAGCGGTGAACGCCTGTACAAGAAGACTGACAGAGAAAATGAACGAATAACTAAGCACAGCGTTCAATTCTGCACGCTGCTTGCCGCTGCCGCCGAAAGGTACGCCAAAAACTCCCCCGTGCTTTCCATTCGGTCAGCTGTACTTGACTCCGCAATGCGTTATGACCTTAAGAGCAACACGCGAACCTAACCCGGCAGTCGATCAGACCTGCGCGAAAAGCCGCGCAGGCCGCTCATTTCTACGTTATAGCGCATGAAGAATATCCAAGTCATCGACGGTGCCGCTAACTCTGTGTACGACATCTTTGCCGCAACCGATGATGAGTTCGCTCTTATTTTTCCGGAAGGCCAGGATGTTTCCTTTATCGAAGAAGTCATGGCTCGTGGACCAGAAAAAACAGTACTACCCAACGCGACGAGATGAAGAAGCAATTAATCCCAATGGCACACGGCTTCGATAGCGTGCGCAATAACCTGACAGTCGAGAGGGACGCTTCGCGGCTGGGCCGCTCGCGCCCCTCACTTCCACGTTATGCATCCGAGAAATCGTTATGAGCGCGGAAACCTACAACAAAATTCGAAGAATCCTCTTTTGCACAGCCAATGATCGGACGAAGGGATTTTCTGTTGCCTACGAGTGGATGGAAAAAACCTATCGGAGGCAGTTAGATACCCAAAGCTATATTGGCCTCATGGCTGAGCTTCGGTTTTATGAGCAACATGGAAAAGAGTTTTATCTAACTGTGGCGGGCGACATGGGGGAGCATGCCGATTTTGCTGGAATGTTTGGCGCACGACCAGCAAGGTTTGATGTAACGACAAACATCAATTTCAAGAAATTTCTTGACTATGAGCCCTTTATGGGCACAGGCCCAAGCTACAAAATCGCCCTGCTGGATCAAGGAAATTTTGAAGTCATTGATGTTCTTGATCTGGCGTTTCCAAGATGCAATAGCTGTGGCAGTCATCTGTTCCCAGCCATCGTTCTTCTTGATCAAAACTACAATCGTCATGGCGAGTCACAATGGACCAACGATCAGCTACTAATTGATGTGTGCGCCGGATGCGAGGAATACATCGAAAGGCAGCGCTACACCCATTCTGGCTTATTTAGCCCACAGGAACACTATGATGCCTTTGCCGGATATGACGATGACGACCTCGCCGAAGAGTCAACAGAACAACATGTTGTTTCGGCATACAAGTATTTCCGTCGGCAGCATTCCGATTACCTAATGGCTGTTGGCTCACACAGTTACATAATTACGGAACCAAAGGGTGGCGGACATTGGGCGATAAATTTCAATTTCGTAAACGCGGCAGTATCCAACGAAATGCCAGACGAGATTGAGTGTTCCCACGAAATTTAGGCATAACATGGCGCTCAACCTCGCTCCTTTCGGTCGCTGGACGCTGCGCGATAAAGCCGCGCAGCGCCGGTTCGCTCTACGTTGGACCTCTTTGGTGACGCCGTGGGTCCACTAGCACTTTTCGACAAATCCTTCTTGCAGTCGCTCACGGTCGATGAGTCGGTGTGGTTTGATCACTTCTTCTTGCCAGTCATCTGTCCGCTGTTCTTTGTTGAAACGCTTGCCGACCTCAGCAAGCGAGACCGTCCAGGCGCCTCAAGAACTCCTGAAGATTTAGTCCGTATCATCGCGGACAAGACACCTGTCATGTCGGGGGCACCTTGCGTGCATCACTCACAAATCTGCATAGCGAACTTGATGGGTCATGAGGCGCCACACTTTGGTCAAGTTCCCCTTGCAGGAGGCCGACCGGTCCGAAACGCAGCCGGTAAGGCGGGGGTGGTGTTCAAGAATTCTCCTGAAGCCGAAGCATTTTCGCGATGGCAGCGGGGGCAGTTTCAAGACATTGAACGGGAGTCCGCGTCATCATGGCGTGCAATGCTGTCAGATCTAAATTTGCCTGAAGTCGCTTCGAGGATGCGTACGCTTGGAATAACCCCTCAAAGTTGCAAAACGATAGAGCAAGCGTACGGCATCGCCGCCTCGCTTGTGAATGCGAGGTTTGAGCCGGAGCAGCAACTCGCGCTTCTCTTTTCCTTCGTTCATATTCCCCAACAACTTTGGGGCCCAATCATTCAGCGTTGGTCGGATGCAGGCTTTCCGTCCCTGGCGGAGTACGCAAACTATGCCGCGCATGTTCTAAAAGTCGAGATCTTCTTCCAGATTGCGCTCGCGGCCAATTTAATTTCTTCAGATCGCGCCTCCAATCGCGCTGACATTGCATACCTGTTCTACTTACCGTTTTGCCACATCTTCGTGTCAGGGGACAAGCTCCACAGACGCTGCGCACCCGTGTTCCTGAACAAGCGGCAAGATTTCGTTTGGGGCCCGGACCTAAAGACGGACATTACGCGGATCAATCAGGAACTCTCCTCTGTGCCGGAAGAAGAGCGCCAGATCGGCTTGCACAAGCTGGCTCCCCGACCACCCGGAGATCAAAATGGCATCGTCGCTTCGTTATGGAGGAAGCATGCCCCGAACGCTGAATCCAATCCCGAGGCGCCGATCCCGTTGTCTCTGGAGGCGGAGCAAAAGCTTGTTGAACAACTCAAAGCGTTCACAACGGCTCCGACCGCTCCAGATGTCGCACAGCTAACGTCAGATGATCTCGAAAGCGTTGCAATCGAAAGGCTTGTCCCAGCAAAGAAAGACGGGTGGTGGATCATTCCGAAAGACGTCGCTGATCTAGAGCGGGGCGATGAAGTCTAACATGACAATCGGCTCATACGTCCTATCGGCCGTTTCGCCGGCCTACTGTCCGCCGGTCATTTCTGCGTTAAGCGGCGGCTTTTAGGTGTTTACCTGCTACATGTAGAACAATGCCGATAGACAGCTTGTGGCCGTAGTTTCGCGGTAAGCTAGCATCGGTTCCACATGCAAAAAATATTGGACCTGCGGCATCCTGTGATTTTTTGATCAGGAGAAGTAATGGCGATCACATCGAAGTGGCTTCAGCATATTGAAGCATGGCAACGTAGCGGTCTATCGCAAGCCGAGTATTGCGCTGAGCAGCAGATTAACGTTCGCACGTTCACGGCGCGGCTGAGCGACTATCGAAAACTACCAGCGACAGTATCGTCTGCACTGATACCGGTGCAGGTTGAGCCTGCGCCAACGGCGGCGATTGTCTTTACGCATGCCCAAGGTCATCGCTTGGAATTACCGGCTTCCGTGTCGGCGAACTGGGTCGCTGAGTTGTTGCGATGCCTGGCTTGATCGACACACCGGCGCAGATTTGGTTGGCAGTAGCGCCAGTCGATATGCGGCGCGGCCTGGATGGCTTGTCGGCCGTCGTCCAACAGAGCCTAGGGCATTCGCCTTGCGCCGGATCGGCTTTTATCTTCCGCAATCGCGCCGGCAACCGCTTGCGGTTGTTGCTGTGGGATGGCAATGGCGTGTGGTTGTGTCAGCGCCGTTTGCATCAGGGCAGTTTTGTCTGGCCCAAAGCGGATGACAAGGTATTCGCGATCAGTCAGGTGCAGTGGCAATGGTTGATTGCTGGCGTTGACTGGCAACGGCTATCGGCAAAATGCCAACCCGATTGGCAGGTCTGACGCGGTGAACAGACGCGCTTAAAATCCTAGTAAAATCCAGTCACATCAAGGGTTGTAGGGCTTATTGCGGTATAATAGCCGTTATGAATTCGCTCCCTAAACTCGATCAATTGAACCTGGAATCGGCGACCAAAACCGAGGTGGCGGCACTGATTCAATCGCTGATCGAACAGGCGGAACGGGATGCCAAGATCATCCAAGCCAAAGATGCCGTCATTCATGCCAAAGATGTCAAAATCGCTGCGCTGACGCACGAACTGGCCTACTACAAGCGCATCCGTTTCAGTACCCAAAGCGAAGCCTTGGCGCCATTGCAACGCGATGTGTTCGAGGAAACCTGGAATACCGATATCTCGGCCATCGACGCGGAAGTCGAACAACTGCAAGACGATAGCCCTTGTGAAACGGTAGCCCGCCCGAAACGCCCGCGCGCCGGACGTCAACCCTTACCCGAGCATTTGCCGCGCATCGAACATCGCCACGAACCGGAATCCTGCAGCTGCGGCCAATGCGGGCGAGACTTGGTCAAGATCGGCGAAGACGTCAGCGAACAACTGGACGTCGAACCCGCCAAGTTTTTCGTGCATCGGCACATCCGCCCACAGTACGCCTGCCGAGCCTGCGAAACCATCACGGCCGCGCCGATTCCACCGGCGGTGATCGACGGCGGCATGGCAGCGGTTGGTTTATTGGCCTGGGTGCTGATCGGCAAATTCCTCGATCACTTACCGCTTTACCGGCTGGAACAAATCGCCGCTCGGGACGGCGTGATCTTATCCCGCTCCACGTTGGCGGATTGGGTCGGCCGCCTCGGGGTCGCTTTGCAACCTTTAGCTGATCGACTAGCCTGGCATCTGCTACAGCGCGATTGTCTACATGCCGATGAAACGCCGGTACCGCAGCTCGATCCTGGCAACGGTAAAACCAAGAAAGCCTATCTATGGGCTTATCGCAGCAACGATTTACAACCAGGCCCCAAGATCATCATCTTCGATTACCAAGCCGGTCGCAGTGACCGGCATGCGCAGCAGCTTCTGCAAGACTGGCATAGTCAGCTCGTCGTTGACGACTATGGGGGCTATAAAGCCCTGTTTGCCGCTACCCGCGCGCATCCCGAAACCCAATACATCCTCGAACCGTGTATCGAACTAGCGTGTTGGGCGCATGCGCGCCGGAAATTCTTCGATCTGTTCCAGGCCAGTCAGAGCCCTGTGGCGCAAGAAGCCCTGAACCGCATCGCCGAGCTGTATGCCATCGAAGCCGAAGGCCGGGATATGGCAGTCGATGAGCGGCAACGTCTGCGCGCCGAAAAAAGTTTGCCGGCTCTGACAATCTTGCATGACTGGTTACAGCAAATCCGCCTGAATACCGCGCCCAACAGTGCAACGGCCAAAGCGATCGATTACAGTCTAAAACGCTGGATTGCGCTGACGCGTTACGCCGAAACCGGCGATCTGCCCATCGACAATAATCCCGTCGAAAACAGCATCCGTCCCATTGCCTTGGGAAAAAAGAATTGGTTGTTCGCCGGTTCCGAACGCGCCGGACAACGGGCGGCCGTCATTCAAACCTTGCTCGGCACTGCCAAGCTCAACGGCCTCGATCCCAGCGCCTGGCTAAAAGACACCCTGGAAAAACTCCCCACCTGGCCCAATAGCCGCATCGACGAATTACTACCGTTCAGTAACATGGATTAAATCATAACGGCAACACGTTGACGATGTGGTGGGGGCTAGCCGCTTACACTGAAGTGTGGATCTTCGTTACTCAGCTTGGCTTCCCGAACCACTACGATAAGCTCAATCAGAACTATGCATGGGCCGTCAGTCCCGGTCAAGTGTCCGCCGTGCCTGTACCGAGCGCTGCCTGGCTGATGGGTGGCGGCCTGTTATGGTTCGTTGGTAATAGGCGTCGCCGCTAAATTCGCGAGCGAATTTTTTTATCGTAAAGGGGTTGATCTTGGCCGCCGCGCAGGCGGCTTAGTAGAAAAACTTCTAAGCCTGTCAGGCAGCGCATTTCTGTGAAAAGAAGTTGAGAATAGATACTAGGCGAGTAAAATAATGTCTCACATTAATTCAGCTGTTAAGCCTATTGTTCCCTAGCACCACGAAACTCTATTTGCCTGACCATGATTAGACTCAACAATCAGAATACATTTCGACCGAAACGCCCGTCACAAATTGATGACGGGCGCATCGCTTGTCCGCATTGCCAACGCCGAATTGTCCCGTATGTGTATTTTTCATACGGCGTGGCCATGCATTCCATCTGTAAGTTGTGCGGAGGGACAGTTCAGGTTTTTAGAGAACCAAAGAAACCCATTACTTTTTTTGGGTTACTTTTCCGTATTTTCGTTTTTTTTGTTTGCCTTATTTCACTTCGAATATACATAAGTTACCTTTAAGAGGAACTAAGTACCTTTCTGACATATTCCTGAGTTTCTTTGAACGGCGGCACGCCATTGTGTTTATCAACACTACCCTCGCCAGCGTTATACGCCGCCACCGCATATTCTAAATTCCCGTCATATCGATTCAGCAAGAAACGCATATACTGACCGGCTGCATCTATCGCTTGCGCCGGATCCTCCGGATCTTTCACACCAAACCGTGCCGCCGTATCCGGCATCAGCTGCATCACACCTTGCGCGCCTTTCGGCGATAGCGCATGACTGTCAAACGCCGACTCGGCTGATGCCATCCGACTTAAAATCCCGTCAGGCAACCCGTATCGGCTTTCCACTTGTTCGAAGATCGGCTGTAACTGGTTAGGCTCCACTAACGAACCGGCACTATTGTTTTTTTTTACCGCGTCATTGTAGTTGCCGATCGAATGAGCCAAATCCGGCCTGTTTTGCGTCGCAGCACGATTGAGCAATTCGGCGATATCGCCGCCTAAGTCCGGGCCATGTTCGGTAACCAGTTTTTCACGCGCTGCCGCAGTAGCATTCCCGCTACCGAATCCGTAATCGGCAGCTCTCAGCCCCATGCCGGTTTCCGTGAGCGCGGCTTTGTAATACTCCAGTTGACTTGGGGTTAGGTGGTTCGCGACTTCATTTCCTTTCATCTCTCGCCAGGCTTGAACCGCTTGTTCGCCCCCCTCGCCGGCTTCATTAAACGCTTTTTGCGCTGCAGCCGCATAGCCGTCACCCTGAGCAAGATGGCCAGACATCGCATCGAAAAAGGTACTGGCGACACCATAGGCCTGTCCTCCTAATGTTTCAATACTGAGCCTAGCGCTATAAAGCGTCCCCGCCGCAAAATCGTAATTCATTTCGCCCACTGACTGTTCGCCTCTGGCCAGATGGGCTATCTCTTGGGCAAAATAGTCAGCCTTAGCCCCGGCCATTTCTGAAAATTCAGATTGGGTACCCGCCTTGAGCTCACGGGTTTCTTTATTATGAAAATCCCCGACTTTCGCATCGCCAGCGCTCACCTGACGGCCAATTTCGCCCATCCGCGCATTGACATGCCCTGGCAAATTGCCGGCCGCTCCCCGCGGGTCGGCCACGCCGGCGCGATCGAATTGCCCCCGCGCGTCGCCGTATGCAGGCGCATCGGCTTGAAGTCCGGCATTCTTATGCGGATCCGCCATTTGACCGGTTTTCGCCGCGAACGCATCGCCCAGCAATTCAAATCCGGACGCTTTCGCTTGTCCCGCTTCGGCTCGATTCATGTTCCGGAATCTGGCCTGCGAATGTCCGGTCAGTAGTGACAGGCCGGCCGCCGCGTAGGCTTGATCCTTATCGGTAATCAAGCCCGACTGGCGCCATTCGCCGGCCAGGCTTTGCGCGTCGCCGCTTAAACCATATCGCAATAGCTCATTATTCAGTCGGCTCATTAAACCGGGGTGGCTACTGATCGCGTGGCCAGATTCCAGCGCGCCGAATTGGGCGTTCGTGCCGAGTCGGCTTTGCATCGACGAGGTAGCGCTATAGGCTTCCGACGCGGACAGCACGTCGTTCGCTGATGATTGCAAACTTTGCAGGGTTTGGTGGTTAAGGCCGAGCGACACCACTTCGCGGGTCCCGGACTGCGCATCGGATGCTACGCTGCGGGCCAAGTCGGTTTGAAACCCGGCATCGTCGGTCAAGCGCGTGGCCATATCGTTGGCGATTTCGTTGGAACGGGTGTCGTTCAACCCGAACTGACTTTGCAACCGATCGCTGATGTCGCCTCTTATTCTGTCTTTTTGGGTTTGTTTGTCATTCCTACGTCCGCCGCTCTCCCCGTCTTTTCGAGGAAACCCACTTTCGCTCGCGGCCACCCCGCCGGACAGCACCGACGCAAATTGATCCGAGGTCATATTGGTATCGCTATAGCGTTGTGCGTACCCAGACGCTTCGCTGCGCATCAACTTGTCGGTTTCGGACGAGCTGCTATTGAGCCTCTGTGAGTAACTGGAGCCGGTCGAGGCGTCTCGATTCGATGCAAAACTATTACCCGCCGAACTCGCCAGCGAGCTCATGAATTGCGTGCCGGCCTGGCGCATCCAGTTCGACGAGGATGAGACCGCTTCGGACACGTCGCGTCCGACATTAAAGGTGGGCAAGACATTTTCGGCGCCGGCTTGATGAGTCCCTCTCAACGGAGAGTGATGATAGCTAGACTGGTTGGCAAACACCGGGGCTGTGGCCAACACCGCCGGCGAACCCGCGCGCTCGTCAATATAATCGCCGCTCTGCATGCGCCCCATGAAGTGGGTGGCGGTCACCGAACCGCCGTAGACCAGCATCAAGGCGATCGCCGGCGTCGACGACGCCAGCATGCCGCCGATCGCCACCCAATCCTGCAGCACCATGTCCATCTGGTAGATCCCTTCGATCGAGGGAATGTTGAAGCCTTGCGCATCCAGCGCATCCAATTTGCCCAGCGCCGACATGTTGATGTACAAATTGATGACCGCCATGATCGGCATCCACAACTGGATCCACAACAGCATTTTGAAATACTGGCCGACCATCGAAATACCGGCCGACCCCAACATCACCGCGAACACCATCAACGGGGTAATGGCGTAGCTCAAACCCTCGATCCAGGTCATCATTGGCCGGACGATCCGGGTAAACAGCGTTTGTTCCGCCGCCCACTGCATATTGCGCTGCTGGATCGATTGATGGACCATCGCCGCCTTGTTCCACTTCAGGCCATCTTCGTAGCGGCCGACGATGCCTTTTTCGAACATCGGCACGACCAAGCTGGACAACATGTAGTCGTTGGCGCTGATGGTGCTATTGGATAAGGCCGATAAGGCATCGCTAATCCGGGTGCTGACATCCTCCGGGCGATTGAGGTTCAAGGTTCGTTGCAGCAAATCCTCCAGACCGGTGATGGCATACTTGGTCACGTAATCGTCCAGGGCCACATAGGCATCGGTACAGGTCAAAATCTGCGGACCCGACCCCAGATAAATCTCGGTGGTGTAGATTTTGGAGTTAAAGCGGATCGCCGTCATCACATTCGAGGTGCGCATAATCGCATCCATCGTGTTCAAGTTCAGATCCACGCCGGTTATCGTGCATTCCTTGATGTAATTGACGAACGAGGCTTCCAGATCGACTTGGGCCGTTGGCGAATTGGCTTTGCCCAAGGTAATCCGCGACAACAAATTTTTTCGGACCGCGATCAAGGTGTTTAAGGGATCGGCAAAACCGTGTTCGGTCATGCTGGGGACCGCGAACGCCTGTTCGAACAAGCGTGTCAGCCGGTAACCCATATTGGACATGATCGAACCGGCGACCGCCGGCCCAAACGGCACGTTATTGACCACCACCACATTGCCGGAATAGGCGTCTTCCACTTTGACCTGCACCCCCGGCGCAAACAAGGCGGTATAAATCAACATCGACGCGAACACGTCCTGATAGCGAATGCCGCTGGCATTGAATTGGGTCAGACCCCGCAACATCACCAGCATCACCCCCAGCGAGGCGCCGACCGACGCCGCCGCCTTGTAATGGTCGGTTTGGGCGATCATCGCGATCGCATTGAGGATCGCAGCCAGAAACTGGGAATCCCCGATGGAAAAGATTTCGTAGCTCATTTGGTCTCCTCATGGGTGGGATACTGGGCGGCGGATGCGCTGGTTTGTTCGAATTGTGCGTAATTGCGGGTTTGGGTGGCTTTCATGATGCTCGCGTAGAACTCGAGCACCGCCTTGATATTGCCGTGGCGCATCGCTAGCTCGGTGGAATCGGCCTCGATTTGTTGCCGGGACACGCTGAGGGTGTCGGCCAATTTGGCGGCGTAGGCGCTGTCTTGTAAGGAGGCGGCATAGCGGGCGGCGTCGTATAAGTTTTGAATCATCGCTTGCGCCAGCTCCAGCGCGATCGCCGGCGCCGCGTCTTCGGCGAATAGCCGGGCCATACCGTAATCCTGGCGAGCCATGTTGCGGATCATCGCGGCCACGGCGCCCGGTACCAGCTCCATAAACGCCTTCTCATCCGCGCTCAGATCGCCGGTATTTGTGCCGAATTTGTAGACCAGACCCGGTTTGACGCTATTGCCGATCAATAAGTCAGTCACGCGTTTGCGTAAACCGACGAGGGTCGTATCCTTGATAGTCGGATTTAAACAGCCGTCCGCTTCGGTGGTGTCGCACGAATACATTTTGACTTGGTTATAACTGCCGCTGCCCGAGCCGTTGAGCAGTTCTTTAATGCCGATAATGCCGTTCAGCGTTTCGACCGGATTGGTCTCGCCGTGGCCATCCGGGGCTGAAGTCGGTTCGTTGACGATGACCGTGCCGCTGATGCTCATCATCGCTTGCAGCAAGTCGACGCCGCCGAACTGAAACCAGTTTTTGGCACCTTTTTCGTTGAGCGCTCGCCAGACCAAATTACCCTGAATGATGGTCTTCATTTCGGTCGCGGCGTTGTTTTTCACTTGCTGCGTCGGGTCGCCCTGGGTACTGGTATTGGTCAGTGCGCCGAACACGTCGGTAATCCCTTTGGAGAACGAGATTTCAGACTTTTGCATTTTCTCGGTCGCCGACGCCGGCAACAAGCTGGTGGCATCATTGACGATCCCTTGCGCCAATTGGCAGGAATTCGAGAACATCTGATTGAGATCTTGAATCCGCTTTTGCAAGCCGGACATCAGCACCCCGCACTGGTTACACATCGAATCGATGGCCAGCTGGAAGGCGTAGCCGGTGGCATTGGCCGCCACCGACCGCATCAACGTGATGAATTGATCCTTGTTGATAAATGAGAAGCTGCCACCGAATAAATCGATCCCGCCGCAACCAGCGCTAAACGATGGCGGCATGAAGGACACCAGATTGGTTTCCACGATCTTGTTGCGCGAGACGATCGAACCCCCGGTAATCACGCCACGCCGCTGCCCGAGGTGTGCGGTCGGCGTGGTGACGTTGGTCATCGTCCCAAACATCGCGTCCATTTCCTGTTGCAAATCGGCGAAGACACTGGCCGGCTGTACCAACAGCCAGACCAGAACAAAAATCCCAAACGTATTCGAGTGCCTCATATCCGCTCCCAGATGGCAAAGTGTAAAAGACGATTAAGGTCGCAAGGGTTGCCGGCGCAACGCCTCCACCAGGCGGCCGGCGTCATTCATGACGGGTTCGGTCAAGACCCCGGCCTCCGGCAGCAGAAACGACGAATCGGTCACCCCGCGCGCCGTGTTGAACAGTGGCTCGGAAATCCAGCCGGCGTGTTTGGCCGATAGCAACACCCGCGAGGTCAAGTCGTCCAGCGAGACCACCCCTTGCGCCACGGGCAAGATCTCGTTGGGCGGTTTCATCAAGAACAGGGCCGGAGTGGACATCACCCCCAGGGCCTGGGCTTGGCCGGTATCGGTCCGAAATTGTTTATAAAAGCCCGAGGGCATCGGCTTGCCGTCCAAGGACACCGGGTACACTTTGAAACCGAAGCGTTGCTCCAATACGCTGAGCAACGGCGCTTGCGCCTCGCAAAAGTGGCAATCCGAACGAAAGAAAAACAACAAACCGGCTTGTTTGGCGATGGTGGACATGGCCTGCTCGTTGGCCTGGGTAGCCCGTTGATTGGCGGCATTGGAGGCGAAGGTGGCCAGCGGCCGGCGGTTGTTCTCGTCCAATCGCGGATCGGCCATCACCACCCGTTGCGCCACATTGGCAAAGCGCTGGGCCTTATCCATCATCACCCGTTGCAAGTAGTAGTACGCCGCGACGTTCTGCTCGGTCGGGCTGTCGATGGCGGCATCTTTGTAGTGTTCGAGGTTTTTCCGAAACCATTCGGCCGAGAGATACGCCGGCGGCTGCGCAGGCTCGGGAGGCGGCATCTCCTGTTTCTGAGGATTCGATGAAATTTTTTCCTCTGTCTCGGACGGACTGGGCGTTTGTTCTATACTAGGTTCCGGGGACAGCTCCCGCCAGAACCACCCGCGTTGTTTATCCAGAAAAAAAGACGGTTCCCCCTGATCGGACCAGGCCGCGCAAGGCAACAGCAATAGGCAACACACTGTGAGTAAACGTTTAAACATGATTCCAATGTCCCGATTTTTTGGTTAAACCCGCCGGCCAGGCGCTCTTCAAAGCCCCCGGCACGAGTCCCGACCCCCGTTTTTAACGCCTTACGCGAGTATCATTCATGACTGAATACGCCGACATCCGCTTGTCGCAAGACGAATATTTACTGCTCCTGGAATTTCTCTACCTGGCCGATAAATCCGTCCGTAGCGCCGAACACAAACAGGTCAAACACACCGCCCCCTATCGCGCGCTGATCGAGAAGCTGTTGAGCTACGCCGACCTCCTGGACTGCGGGCATTCAGTCGTCGATCTGCCAGGATTCCCCCAACGCCTGATCTCCGACACCTTCGAGTCCAAACCCATTTACCAAACCTTCCGCGAATCGCTCGGCGAAGATCAATTCTGGTTGCAACTCGCCCACGCTTTAGCCGTTAGGGATGTCGACGCCGAATTAGGCCCGCCCCCTCACGACATGCCCCCTGCCGAGAAAGAAGCCTTCGAACAGCGCCGCCTGTTCAAACAAGCCGAAAAGCTCCTCGAATGGCGAGACGAACTGCTTCGAAACGGCGTTAGCCGCCTGACGTTACGCGCCCCGGATGCGTTCGACGTCATGTCGGAGAAAACCAAAGCCCACATCAACTGATCGCCCAGGTCACCGACTTATCCACAAAATCTGTGGACAAGTTTGTGACAAATGGGCGAAAAGCCCTCGATCGATCTACCAATTCAAACAGTTAGCCCGCTGCGTAACATTTAGACAAACCGCCGTCGACTAACTCAGCGTCGCCGAACCCAGCAACGCACCCAAACTGGTCAGGGCGGAAACCAGCGCACTGAGCGACGCCCGCGCTCGACCCCACCGGGTCAGAAGGTCTTCTTGCTGGGTGTAATCGACGATTTTTTCGAGTTTCAGGGTTTGCTCGGCCACGCTGCGCCGATCGCCCATGCCGTCGATCAAACCGAGCGCGAGCGCATCCTCGCCGCTCCAGACCATTCCGGAAAACAAATTCGGATCATCTTTCAGGCGTTGGCCGCGATGGGTCTTCACCACGGCGATGAATTGGTCGTGTACGTGCGACAACAAGGTCTTGATCTGATCGACCGCTTCGGGCTCCGGCTCGGAGAACATGTCGGCGAAGCCTTTAAATTTGCCGGCGGTGTACAAACGCCGCTCCACGCCCAGTTTTTGCATGATGCCGGTAAAGCCGAACGAGTCCATCCGCACCCCGATCGATCCGACCATACTGGCCCGGTTGGCATAAATTTCGTCACCGGCCACCGCCACGTAATAGCCGCCGGAGGCGCCTAAATCGCTGATGACGGACACCACCTTTTTGTCCGGATACTTGGTTTTGAGCCGTAACACTTCATCGAAAATCTGGCCGGCCTGCACCGGGGTGCCGCCGGGACTATTGATTTCCAGCATCACCGCCTTGGATTGCGCCTGCGCAAACGCCGTGCGCAAACTGTCGATCACGCTATCGGCATTGGTGGGGTTATCCGGGGCGATTTCGCCGCTGATCCGCACCATCGCGACATGCGGATCGTTTCGGCTAACCAACGTTTGCCAGTTCGAATAGATCGACAAGCCCAAAAACCCCAAGACCGTCAACAGCGAGAGCGTTTTAAACGCGGTATTGATTCGTTGGGTCTTGCGCATGACAGCCGTGTTGCTTTTGATGATGTCCAGCAACCCGTTGATGGTCGTATCGTGTTGGCTCATGGTCTTTACTCCAAAATTTCATAGTCGATGGCATTACGAATATCCACCCAGTAACTGGGCTGGGAGATCGCAAATAAGCGCCCTTTCCAGGCCGCCAAGTGTTGCCCGTCCGTCAGATTCCAGGCGAACAGCCAATGGCCGTCGGCCGTCATGTGCCGCAGCACTTGGCGAGCCTTGGGGTTGTCCCAGGCAGTGTGTTCGGCATCCTGAAATTGCCGGCTAGGATCGAAAGTGGCCGGCACCGGCGGCGCCCGGCGAATCACCAGGCTATGCGCGGTGCCCTGGTTATCGTCCTTATCGGTGGCACTTTGCAAAATGGCCGGATACCCTAAAAGCGCATCCCGCACCGGATCGCGCGGCGCCGGCTCGGTATCGGCCAGCCGCAAGATCGCCCACAAGGGTTCGCCGCCGCCGGCCAGGCTATACACCCGCCAGCGGACGCTTTGGTCGTCGCCGCAGTGATCCACGCAAGTCGCGGTCAAGCCGGCTTGCTGGACAGCGGATTCGAAGCGGCGCAGCATATCCAGCCGGGCCGTCACCGGAATACTCAGCGCATTGGCATAGCTTTGATCCATGTACAGCCGACCGTACACCTGATAAAGATCGGCCGGCTTCTCGGACGGCGTTAAAAAACTCAGCGCCAATCCGGCCATCCCGATGCCGGTCGCCACGTCCATCCCTGCCGGGGCGAGCGGCGCTCCGGTCGCCACCGCCCCGACAAAGCTGGCATCCTCGGCCAGATTACGGATCGTATCGCTCGAGCCGGCCGGCTTTGCGGCCACACCGGCATTTTTTGCCTTGATCCGTTTGGCATTGACTTCTTGGTACATCAAGTCCTGCAAATCTTGCCGTTTACTTCGGCTGCCAAGTAGGTCCCGTAGCAAAAACGAGATTTGGTGGGCTTCATCGGCCGGCAATACTCTTTGTTGCGCGGCCGGCACGTTGAGCGGGCGGGCGACCGGGGCGCAAGCGTTGAGGGCGAAGGCGATGGCGATCGCTAACGGGTACTGGCAACGTCGGGGCATGGCTCTTTTCCTTACGGGTTGGGTGAAGTGGGGACCGGTCCGATCGACCAGCCTTGTTGTTCGGCGTCTTTGCGGGTCTGGTTCATATCGATATCTTTGAGCCGCAGCACGTTGCGGTCCCGGCTGTTAGTCCGGTCGCCGTTGTAGTTCAAATCCGAACCGGTCCCAGTCAGCACGTCTAACGTCAATTTGTCCGGCGTCTGGGTCGACGGCAATCGGCCGGTACTGGTCAGGATATGAATCCATTCGTTCAAGTTAACCTGGCTCCAGTTGACCTGTTGTAGTTTGCCGATCGGAATGCCTTCGCACTGCGGCGTCTTGGGATCGCCAAAACTCAACCCCAATTGCGGGCGAATCTGTTCTTGGAGGATGCGGGCCAGCGGCGAGTTGAAGCAGCAATAGGCGTAGTTTTGCTGGACGCACATCCCGAGGATCTTCGAACCGCAGTATTGCCCGATGTAACTACAGGCTTTCACCGAGTTCTTGGCCATCAAATCGTATTCGGATTGTTCGCATTGGTAGATCATCTGCACGATCATGTTCATGATCTGATAGATCGCATAGGCAATCATGATGACGTTGAGTAGGGTGCCGATATAGGCCGCGCCGCCCCCTAATTGTAGATTTGCCCCAGTACTGTTTAAGTTGCCCGCGGCGTCTACCGCTTCGGTGGTTCCCTGGCTGGTGGTAGCACTGAACAAGGCGTTGGCCGCTTCCGGCCCGAACACGTCCGCCGTCCAAGTCACCATTTTTTCCATGGCGGTATTGCGCAAGGAACTGATCACATCTAGATAAGCCGTCTTCGTGAAACTCGCCGAGCATTCGCCGCTGATGTTGTCGACCACCGAATCGAGTTCAGCCAACACGTTGTCCCAGGCGGTTTTGGCCGGGGTATACACCCCGTCGATGTAAGGATCCGACAGGGTCTGCCAGGCGCCGCGGATTAGATTGTCTTTATCCAACCGCATGATCACGTTGTGGGTCTTACTGACCTTGTACAGCAAGTCGATATACTCACCGATGCCGATCGAGCTGGGCGAGGTGCAGCAGTCGATCGTACTGGTCAGATTGACGATTTTGCAGGAACCGCCCGTGCCTTCGAACACCGTGCAGGTGGTGACGTCTTTCTCGTCGACGCATTTTTTGTCCATCGCCGCTTGTTGCGCCGAGTTCAGCGCCGCGACCGCGTTGGCAAAATCCTGGCTCTCGGTGCGGGTGATGTCGACGCATTCCTCGCCCATGCAACGCACCGTCTCGCCACAATCGGGCTTGGCCACCGGGCTCGCCGTAATCACGCCAAATTGCTTACCGCAATCGTAGGTGTCCTGCGACAGCCAACACTTGCCGCTGCGACCGATAGTGCCGTCGACGCATTCGGATTTGATAAATCCGCAACCCTTCGCCTCCAGGGTTTCGCAGGTTTGAGGGACTTGGCTTTCGATATCGCTGACGCACTGCTTGACCCCTTGCGCATTGGTCCAGCACGGCAAATTGTGCGGATTGCAGCTGGCGGTCATCGTCGCCTGGGTACAAGTCTCCGGGACGCCGGCGAACGGCGCATCCTTGAAATACGGCTCGCACACCGCCATTTCGCCGGCGGAGGTACTGATGCTAATACAGTATTTGCCATCGCGTTGGGTACCGGCGTTGATGTCGCAGGTGGTTCTGACATTGGTACAGACTCCATCGTCCACGGCTTTGAGCAGCGTCGAACAGGCTTGATCGTTCATCGCCCATTCGTCCTTGATGATGAGCTTGGCCGGATCGTACCGAATCGTGATTTTGGCATAAGCCTCCCCGCAACCGGACACCAAGGCCTTGATGTTGAACTTCAAAGCGCCGTCTTTTGGGGTCTGCGTAAAGTACGAGGTCACGTCGAAGTTCGGTCTCTTACTCCAGTTGGTGTTCATCTCGCACACCGACGCGGTGCTCCAACCGTTATTGCCCTGCCACACTTGCTTGTCGTCAATAAAAATGCGCATGTAGTCGTCCCAAATCGCGCGGGTAATTGTGGCCGAGGTAATGGCTTCGGGGTGCTTGACAATGTATTGACTGGCCTGCTGTTTCTTGGCGCAGCCGCCCGAGCACCAGTAATTGTTGCCGACTTTGCCGACCCAGATATCGACACAACCGTCGCCGCACGAGGCGATCTTGGTCTCCCCTTGCGCCGGTAGAATGACCGGTTCCAGCACCACGTCATGCGTCGCCACGCAGCGGCTGTTGATCGGCGGAGTTCGCCGGCACATTTGGTAATCCGGTCCGGTACCGGCACCGAGGTTTAACGTGGCCTTGACATCGGTTTTACAGTCGGTAAAAAACCTGCCGAACACGTCCTGGTGCTGCATTACATAATCTGTGGTGCCCCACAGCGGATCGTTGTACACATCCGGATGCGCGCGATTGGCCGACTTGATCAAGGTCCGATACGCTTCGCCGGTCTGACTGACCTGACTTTCCATCGTCGTGTGCATCGCGTTGCCGGCTTTGAGCGTGGCCGTGTTATCGCCGTACAGCTGGGTAAAGGTGGTGGCATTGCCGGATTGCGAATCCGGAAACAAATCGCTGATCGGTACCGAAAGGTCCTTGCCGGAATGGGGAAACAAGGTCAGGGTTTTTTGATCCGCGCTCAGCGTCGGCATCACAAAGCCGCTAACGGCATCCTTGCCGGCTTGCTGGCCCAGTTTGGCCGACTCGGTCATCGTGTCGGCCACCACGGCATGGGTCGGTACCCAGATCAGCAACGCGATCAAGCCACGGCAGATCGCGCGGGTGGAGGTGCGTTGGGTAAATTCGATCGCCATGTTAAAACCCGATACAGCAGTCGGTGAACCGCCACAAGATATAGACGTGGTTTTCGCCGGCGCCGGGGTAGGAATGCCCCGCTCCCCACAGCAAATCGCTTTCGCCGATGGCATGTTTGGCATCGGTATCCGCAACCGGATAGAACATCGTGGTCGCATATTGCGATTTGGGAATGAACGGCGAAATCGTGCCGCCGCACACCTGCGCGTCGCCGACAGTTTTGTGCGCCAGGCCGCGCCGATGCAAAGCCGCCGTGGCCCGCGTCAACAATAAGCTGGTCTGACGCGGGGCAATGCCCTCGCCGGGATGGGTATGCCCGGATAAGGGATAAATCCCACCCCAGGCACCCGCGCACCAAAACATCTCGTCGATCGGCTTCCCCGCGGACGCCGAGATCGCATCGGCCGCACACGCCGCCAGTGCGACCGGGTTGGCAAACAGCACGACTTCCGGATTGGTGAAGAACGCCAATTCGTCGTTATTCCAGGTCGGATCCAGTTCCGAGATGTACATCAAGTCGAAGTCCTTGTAACCGTCGGCGAAACAGCGGTCTTCCCAGAATAAATCGAGCATGACGTAAATCGGGAAGGCGTAGTAGTGGTAATTGACGAAGACGGTTTCGTCGGTGTCGTAGTTAACCGGCGACGAGCCGCCCCACAAGCGCACGGTCGAGCTGTTGATCTTGGTGCCGCCCAAGGTGGGAGCGCACCAAGGATTCGGGACCAACTCCACCACGCGGGCCGGCCCCCAATAGCCCATCGTCATACCCACTTTGGGTATTAGATCCTTATCGTCGCAGACGCAAAACACCTTGCTGGTCGCCGCCGTGGGAATCAGGTCGTCGCCGATGCTGTCTTTGGATTGAGGCGAGCGAAAATCCAACACCCCGCCGGCCAGACGGATCGGGAACAGGCAGCCCCAACAGATATCGGTAATCAATTTACCGGACCACAGTTCGGCATCCGGACACAAGGCGTCCGCCGCGTGCGTTTGGCTCGAACACAAGCCAGCGCACAACCACACCGTCAAGAGCGCGACGCGTGCTTTACTCATGACGGGCCACCGCGATTTCTCTGACCTTGATCCGATGGCCGTCTTGCTCGACCACACTGGGCACCGCTTCCAGATTAAAACGCTGACGCACTTCGGCAGTCAGCAAGAACACCGGCTTGCCCAAGCGTTCCTCCAGCGCGTTAAAAGCCTGCCAGCCTTGGTCCCGGTCCATTCCGGTAATCAGGTACGTCACCGGCCGGCCGGCCACAGCCTGCCCTTCCCGCTCGGCCGCGGCGACTTGGGCGGGTTGCGTGGCATCGAACACCACCAGACGCTGGGTAAACGGCAGTTGACTCAGCGGGTTGATGCGTTGGCCTTGCCGAACGATGAGCTGGCCGTTGGGTGCCGTGACGTCTCTCGGGGCGGTCACGGTAATATCAATCAAACGCTCGCGGTCTTGGACAGCCGCCGCCAAGGCTAACAGCGGGGCCTTTTGCCAGAAATGGGCTTGGGCCGCGCGCTTTTTAGCCGCCCAATCGATGCCGGCCATCCGCTGTTTCATCACCTCGATCAAATCCGGCTCGGCAATCACGTGGGTATCGCCGTGTACGCCCAGATCCAAGACGCGATCCTCCGGCGCCGGCCGGTTTTTTAACTGCGTCTCGAACCAGGCGATATCGCTGGCCCCTGCGACCTTGGCCAACACCCGATCACCCTCTTCCACGGTCAAACTCGGGACCAGCTGAATGCGAGCGTGTTGAAACCGGGTGGGATCCAGTTCGATAGGCGGGATCTTTTGCGCGTCCAGGGTTTGCGCTAGCCCATGAATCTCGCGGATGAAATCTTGCACATGTTGCCCCTCGCGAATCCCTCTGAACACCACTAACACATCGTCTCGGCCGGCGGCGGCTTCGAACAGACGTAACAGTCCGTCCCGCCCCAACGAGGTCGACGCGTACAACACATAATGCCGACGCGGATCCCGGATCGGTTGGGCGAAGGGTTGCGGCGACGGAGCTTCCCGCAAGGTCGCCAGGGCTTGCGCTTGGGCATGGGCCGCGTGCGGGTTGCCGTCCAACCAGGCCGGACGGGCGGTGTGCGGCACCTGTTGCAGTATCGCCCGCGACCGGTCTAAGCCATCGGTATCGGCGTGCACGGTCGGCAAATCCCCGCCAATCAATGCCAAAATAGCGACGTAAGCCATCACCCGATGGGCGATGTTTGGGAACATCGTGATGGGCAAATGGCTAACCATCGGCAACCGCCCGCTGCTCTGCATCCACCCGCTCGGACACCCGCTGCCACGTGGGTTCGAATTCCGGCCAATTCGATTCGACGACCGCACATTCCAGAATCGCTTTACCGTTGGCAACCCGGTAGTCGTTCACTTTTCGGCGAATCGCGTCCAATTGCTGGATTTCGGCGATCGAAAGGCATGTCGCCAAGTCTAATATTTTGAAAACGATATAGCGCTCTTCTCGAGTCATCATCTCACCGTTTGTTAACTACTGAGGTTCATCGCAATCGCCGCCAACCGCTCGTCGTCGCTCAGTTCCAGCACGCTTCGCCGAGCATGACAGGCCGCCATACGCTTAAAACGGCAACGCATAGACCTTCCCGATCAGTTGATCCGGATGCACCAGTCCCCAATAGCGGGAATCGAAGCTGTTAGGCGTGGTGCCCGTGACCCACAGATCGCCGTCCGCGACGAACTCAGTGCGAATAAAGACGGATGCGGACTTACCGAGTTTGGCCGACAAGGCCAAGCCTTCCGAGACCACGGTATCGTTGACCCGCGTGTCCTTTACCCCTACCCGTACCGTATCACCCGGTACGCCCGTCGCGATCTTGATGACGACGTGGGTAAACGAAAACCACGGCGCCATCGCCATCCGTTGGTCGGCGACGAACGCCACCAAATGGTCCCGCTCGATGGCTTTGTCGTAGGTGTCGATCAGAAACCAACGGTGATTGCCGGGCAAACACTGATCCTTTTGATCGTCGATCCCCACCCGGAACCGATCTTCCAGATAAGCCCCACCAATCAGAATCGCCAGGAGCGCGGGGAGCGCGCGTTTCAGCCAAAAGGCTTTTTGGTCCAGGGGCCTAGTCGTTGACATACACGTCCTCCGGCGCCCCGACCACTAAATTGGCATCGACCACCACGAAACCGGAGGCCGCCAGTTTGGCCACTTTCGCTTGCCAGGCTTGCATCGCTTGCTCGATAGTTTCCTGGCTGGCGTCTTTGGGCAAGCCACGCATCCAGCCGGTCCGATCGATGACGAACACCGGCGTCAACAGATTCAGTTTGTCCAGTTCGGCCGATAACGAATGCCGCACTAGCCAGAAGCTAGACGACACGCTGAGGGCGATGGCGGCCAACGCCACGGCCAGTAGGAATTTAAGCGACATGGCGGATCTCCGGTGGTTGTAATAGCTGTCGGATGGCGGCATCGGTCGTGAGCCCCTGCCGCTTGAGGTTTTTGATGGCATTGACGTGCTCGGCTTTGGTCGAATACAGCAAGCGCTTGTAGGGGTCGACGACCAGCCGGGCGATGCCTTGCCCGTATTCGGTGATGAAGAAAATTTCCGAGTACACGCCGGGAACGGTGTGAACCGATTTGAGCAATTGAAAGGCCCCGTCGGATATCGGTAGGCGGTTTTCCGCTCTGATGGCCTCGAGCGCTTCGGGTTTTTGGCCCAATAAGTACATATTCGCCGAGTTCTCGACGATGGCCCGCCCGGTCGGCGAGCGGTACAAGTCGTTGACCGATTGGGTGATAGTAACCGCGGCGCCGCCGTATTTGCGAAACCGCCGGTAGCCGTGTTCGATGAAGGTGGCGGCATCGCCCATGCTCAGCAAATCCCAGGACTCGTCGATAATCACGATCTTGCGCCGGTCACGCTCGCCCAGATACATTTCCTGCTGGATTTGGTAGATCAATTGCAGCAACACTACTTGTTGCAAGTGTTTACGGCCCTTTAATTCTTCCAACTCCAACACGGTAAAGCTGTTTTCGAAACGCACATTGTTGCGGCCGTTGAAAAACCGGCCGTATTCGCCGGCCAAGGTAAAGGGGAACAGCTGTTCGCCGACATCCATGAGCCGCTGATCGGCTTCCGCGCGCAAGCGCTGGGCGATGTCATCGACCGTCATCGCTTGCGCCTTTTCATCCCAAAGACCTTTCAGGACCCGCTTTAAGCCGGCGGTCTGAAAGTCGCTAAGCTTTTCGGTCGGCGCCGCCATCGCGGTGACCAAACCGGCCACCACGTCGGCCTCGTCTTCCCAACTTCGCACCAGTTCGAAAGGGTTGAGGCAAATCTGCTTGTCGGCGGTAAACTCCATGAATTCGCCATCCAAAGTATCGGCCAGATTCTGGTACGAGCGGCCGACGTCGATCACCCAGATCTGCGCCCCTTCGGTCAGGTAATTGACGATCAGTTCGTTGGTTAAGAACGATTTGCCGGAGCCCGATTGCGCAGCGATGCAACAATTGAAATTCGAACCGGAATCGAACAGCGAGACATTGACCAGCTGGCCGCCCCGCGATACAAAATTCAGCACCGGCGAACCGGTACCGGCCCAGTCGGCGAACAAGGGCAATAGCGGAATCGCGTGCCGGGTCGCCAGCGTGATATAGCGGTTACTGACTTGCACCTGGCGCAATTCGGCACCCAGCGGCAGACAGTTCAAAAAGTAGGGCAAACAAAAATAGCGGTCTTCGAGCAGTTGGAAGCCCAACTCCCGGTAGTAGGTACGCGCGTTGGCCACCGCTTGGGATTCTTCCTGCGGGTCGCAAAACAGCACCATGCCGAAGTAAGCGCGGATGGGACGATCGCCATCGTTCAGCGCCTCGAACAGCAAATCGAAATGGTGCTTTCGCACCGCTAGTTGCGGGACAAGGGTCAACAGCGGACCGACCGCCTGATTGGCGGTGAATTGACGTTTGGTTTCCAACTTCATCCGCGTCGCTTCCGAATCCGGGTAATGCAAGGTCACCGTCAGCAACACGTTGTCCCGAATCCCGCGCGCGCCGCTTAACAGATCCCCTAAATAACTGAGCGCCGAACCGAAATAGATTTGATCCGGAAAGCGTTTGACCGACAGGGTTTTCACCCGTTTGTTGCCCAGCGTCACGCCGGTCACGTCGACCGCCAGTTCGTTATCGAAGTCGAATAACTGTTCGCGGATCAACTTGCGCGGATCGCATTCGGGAACCACCAGATCGTGCCAACTGGCTTCTGTCTGCCAATTTAACAAGGTATTGAGGAGTCGCACATACACGTCGGCCGTCAGCGTCTTCGGTCTCAATCCGATGGTGGCCAGGGCTTGAGACGAGGCCAGACGCAACTCCGTCGCTTGCTTCATCTCTTTGACATTGGGTTTGGCGCCGGCCAGCGGGAGTTTGGCCGTGACCAGAACATGAAACCGCCGGACCCGCGTCGCCAAGGCAGCGTCGATCGCATGTTGCGTCGCCCCGCGCAAATAGTCCACATTGGATGAAACCAGAGCTTGATACAGCGGGTTTTGTTGCTCCAATCGCCGCGTTTTCAGGGCCGCCAGAATAGTGTCGATATCCGGCGACGCCCACAAGCTGATTTGGAGCAAGGAATCGATCGGCCATTCCTGGTTCAGCAAGACATTGATGCGATCGGCAATCGAGGGATCGTTACCGAACAAGGGCTCGCACAGAAACCCGAAGCTAAGACTCCGGTCTTCCCCCAAAAACAGCTGCGTGTCCGGGTCAAACGCCAGGATGGAAAAAAGCTGGTCGATTCTGTGATAGTTGAGCTTAGGCATTGGTATGGCCGTTGGGTGTGTGATTTAACTGTATGGAAAAAGGTTGCTTCGTTCGTACCCGCGCGCGTCGGTTTTTGACCAGCTTTCTGGCTTTCGCCGCGTGGCACGGCGTTAGCGCCGTCCCATCGCAACCAAACACCGCCACCTTTTCCCTGCCATTGTTATTTCGCCGAGGATCCACTTTCAGTACCCATTTCGAAAGTCAGATGGCGGTTGCCCGCCGAACCTCGTTACCGATCGTGTGTCGAACATCACGCAACAGCTTGCGGATTCAAACTTCGGTCACGGTTTATCGATTGCACAATCGATAGGATTACAACGTCGCGGTAACGACGGCGTTGATGATGCCGGGGGCGGTGAACAAACCCAGACCGGCGGCGACACCGACCGCAAAGCCCATTAGGGAGTTACGCAGCACCCCGGCAATCAGGCCGACGACGATGAACGCCGATGCAATCAATTTACCCAACGAGCCTTGCATCCAGTTGGTCAACAAGGTGTACACAGCGTTGAACTCGCTACTGTTGGTACCGGCGAACGATTCGGTGGAGAACAGAAACATGCCGGCCACGGCCATCAATGCAACCAAGAACTGGATCGCGGATTTTTTTTGCAACATTTTCATAGTGATACCTTTAAACACAGTGAGTAAATGGGCGTTAAACCCTGATCTCGGGCGCGGCTACGCCCGGTTCGGCGATCTAACGCCCTACTCACCGGTTAAAGGTGGTCAATTCGTTGGCTAAAACGGCGATCTGGCTTTCAACAGTGCTTCAAAACCCTCCGGCATCTTGCCAGCCCCACCCGGCATTCGTTTACCCTCCGCCAAGCCCTCAAGATCCAATTTGTCCTTTTTTGGCGGTTCGCGTTGTTCCACTTGCAGCGCCCGCAATGGTGGATTTTGGGTGACGGATTTCTTGCCGATCATCCAACGCCTGGGCTCTATCTCAGTAAACACGTAACCCGAGACGTTCAAATCGCCGTCTTTGTCCTCCCAGGGCGCCACCCAAATTCGCATCACTTCCGACGGCGTGCGGATCGGCGTCGGGTCTTCGATATGCGGTACCGGCGGTCGCTCGGGTCCGGCCCCGGTCAGTGTCGGCGGTACCGGTCGAGTCGCACCGTTGCCGGCCGCGGCGTCACTGGGCGGCGGCAGGTTGTCCGTGGCTTGATACGCCAATTCGGTCGACATACAAATCGGATCGTCCGGCATCCCCTTGCAACCGTAGGAATCGGGAATCAGCGTGCAGCCGCTCATCAGCGACAACGTCGATAGCCATAGCATCGGTCTAAACATGTCTCTCACCCTTAGGGTTTTGCGGTTGCAACGGTTTGGGCATTTCCGAGCCAGGCGGCTAAATCCTCGGGGACGCCTTTATGAGTACGGCCGTCCTGAGCGATCACAAACGGCACCGCGCTCAGCCCCAACAGCGCCGAGGTGATCAGCGTTTTTTGCATCGGTTCCTTATTGCAAGAACCGGGGAGTTGCTCCGGCAAGCCGCTGTAGGCCTGATTCAGCAATGCGTCTTTCGCCTTCGCCTTGTCCTGGGTTTGCAGCATGCAGCCGATTTTGTTAACCAGGATGCTCGACTCGGGTCCCAAGACCGCGATCGGAACGATCTTGAAGGTATACCGATCGGCTAGTGCCGGCATCTGCTGTTGCAGCTTTTTGCAATACGGGCATTGCGGGTCGACGAACACTACCACCGGGGTTTTACCGTGGCCGACCACCACCGGTCCCAGCTCGTCGATATTGAGCTTCATCTCCGCCAGGGGAATCCGGTTCATCACCGCGTCGACTTGCTCGATTTTGGTAATCGGCGTCCTTGACCAGGTGTCCATCAACTGCCCTTTGAAGGCGAAACGGCCATTGCGGGAGATGAAGTAGGTTTCGCCGTTCGCTTCCACCATATTGAAGGCATCAATCGGTAAGGCCTTCATCGCGCTGATGGCGCCTTTGGCAAACAGGGCCGCTTCGGTGGTCGTCGATCGGGCGGGCGGGTTTTGGGTGGCGGGATCCGCATAGCTCAAGCTGGACGCCAACAATAATATGGCCGGTAGAAGTTTCATGGACGCTCCATTGATAGATACCTGTATGACTAACCTTTTTCGAGCAATCGCAGTTTGGTACCGCGTTGCACCACCAGATTGATTTTGCGGGTGTTGTCGATTTCGATCACCGGGAACAGGTTCTCGGCATAATCGATGTAATAATTGGCCAAACGCTCCATCGCGTAACCCGTCCCGCGTAGAGCCCCGCCCTCCATCGAATCCTGGCTGAAGGAGCGTTGGAACGGGGTAGTGGCCACCCCGGCCGGCCCCGCCAGGGCCAATACCTGCGTTTGGGTGCGGCCGAACATGTCGGAAAAACCGCGCAGAAAGCCTGCCAGCAACGCATTGCGCAGCAAAGCGCCCTGTTTGCTGACGAAGCGGCCGCGAATGCCAACCTTGCCGTCTTCGCCGACCGCGTACGCATCCAGCGGAACTTCGATGACGCCGCCGTCTTGGCGGACGCACGAAATGGACTCGGCGCGGATATAGGCCCGCTCGGAACTGAGGTCGCCGTAACCGGAGGACACTACGAAGCATTCCCTAACATCGGCGGTATAGCGGTTCGGCAAAATGGCGTCGGTTTTCAGCCGAACCAAGACCGGAAAGGGGTTCTTCTGAGCGCTGCTGCCGGTCGGTGCATCCATTCCGTTGAGTAGATTGCCGGATAAAATGCTGCCCGCCGGTATCTGCACACTCTCTTGTTCGGCTTTTTTGGTTTCCGCGACTTCGGTCTTTTTCTTGGTCTCGGTGTCGGAGCTGGCCGTTTGCTTGATCACCCGGATTTGCAAGGCATTGCGATCGGCATCCTTGACCGGATTGGCGGGGACCGGATCGGCGGGCATTGCCGTCTGATCCTGATAAACCCGCGGATTGAACAAGGCGTCGGCCGGGTTGACCCGCTCTTTGACCGGATGCGGTTTTGCCGGCGATTCGGGCGGCAACACGGCTTGCGAGCTTGACGGTTCGGCTTGGCCTTCGGTTTTCAAGCGCTCGACTTCGGCCTTCAAGGCTTCGATCTGGGTTTGCGCGGTTTGACCGGTTTGGTCGGCCAACTGTTTGATCCGTTGCTGATCGGAGGCTTGATACTGCTGATTTTGGTTAGCCATACTCTCCAACAAGCCGCGTAGCGTATGTTGTTCGGATTGCAATTGCCGAAGCTGCGCCCCCAAGCCGTCGATACCCAAGGATCGGGGGTCCGAATCCGTGAAGATATGCCGGGCGATGTCCTTCTTGGCGCTGCTGGATGTGGGCGGCGGCGCATCCCCTAATAGCCCACTGATCACCACCATCAGCGTCACCAGAATCCCCGTGACGACGATCATCCGTTGATGAGCCGGATTCAGAGCGTCCCATTTTTCGAGTATCGCGTGTTTCATAACGGGCCCTTAATGCAGTAGCGACGGTCTAATTTGCTCGTCGGTAATGCCGCGCTGCTTCATCACCACAAACAACTCGGTCGATTGTCCGGGTTCCAACCACACCTCCGGCCAGGCGGCTACCGCCACCACGTCGCTGACCCCAGCCCCTTGGCCGACGCACGCGCGCTCATCGAGCTCGACCCGCTGCGGCGTGGTATTGACAGTTTTGGCGATCAGGATCGTGGTATGGCGTCCGTCAAAGGCTTGGCCCACCGTGGTTTGGATCCCGGCCTGGTCGCAATAAACGGTTTCGTTGGCCGTCACCGGTCGGCCGCTGAACCCGCTGGGACTTTGCATCAACGCCAGCTCGCGCAGCGTGGTTTTGAGCTGGGCGATATGTTCTTGCTGCACGGTATCGTCGCTGTCGCCGGCTTTTTTAGACGCCGGTTGCGACTGCGCCAGGCGCGAATACTCGACGCCAGCCAATTCCAGGCGTATCTCTCGGGGCGGGATCAGTTTCGGCGCCAAAGTCAGGGAAATGGCGAGCGCTTCGTTTTCGCCGGGCGTAATGTACAGCGTCACCGGATCCTCGCTATTGCTGGCGACGTACACCACATTGCCTTCCACTTGAGTTTCGGCCCGGCTGACGGTTCTGACCCGCGGATTGGGAAACGGGGTCACGATTCGGTTCAGATGGTTTTGCGCCACCGTCACAATTTCATTGATGCCCGGCGAGACCTTGATGGTTTGCGGGGTGATGCCGCCGCCGGTCGTAGGCTCCGGGACCGAACCGGTCTTTAGAACGCTGGCCGGCACGGGGGGCAACGCCACCGCTGAGTCCTCCGCAACCGCGGCACCGCCGCTCAGTCCCATCAGGCCCATCATCAGTACGAAGTTACGGATTGGCATGCGTCGAGGCCTCCATTTGTCTTTGCATTTCTAAATACTCTTTTGTCTTAGGCTCCCCCTGATACACATTCAGGTCGGTGACCACCGGGTTGTAATTGACGATGGCAATCTGGAATTCGTAGGTGCGGTAGGCGACTTCGGGTTTATCGTTGGGGCCTTTGGTCGTCAATTGACCGGTCACGAACACCTTGTGGGTGTCCTGTTCGTAATAGACTTGGTTCGGCGTGAACGTGGTCGAGATTTTGTCGATCTTTAACGCGTTGATTTGGTCGTGCATCGCGTTCACGGTTTCTCGATGAATTTGCGACGACAACAACGGCGAGACCGAATCGGCCACGAAATCCAGGGTGTTCGGCGTGACGTTGCCGAGCAATTGCGCTAGGAACAACCCCCAAGCTTCAAAGGTCTTGGCGGAGGCATCCTGCCTGGAAATTTCCACTTTCTCGGTCAGATTGGGCGGAATCATGATGACCGTCCGTTCGGTTCGGAGCGCGGCAAACGCCGTGACCACATTGGTAACCAGTAACCCGATCAGCAGGTACCGGTGCAACCGGTTTTCGGCCTGCACAAAGCCCCAGGACTCTAAGAACACGTTCAGCTTCATTGGTAAAACCGCCGGATGTAGGGATTGGGAATCGAGATGGCGCCGGTCGGCAGCAAGCCGATCCAATAAAACGCATGTACCAGAAAACCATTCGGCCGATTGTCGGTGAAGCGGCGGATGAACTTGATCACGAAGTAGGATGCAATCAGGCAATACAACAAGTGGTCGATGAAGATGCCGAGCAACATCATCGCCACCACAATCACCAAATCGTGAGCGGTCCAAATCAACAGGATCGGTGGTTCGTCGATAAAGCGCGGGATTTTCGTCGGTTCCATGCTAGCCTCCAAGGTAGGTGACTATTGTGCACAAAACAAAAAATAAAACCCGCTGGCTAGATGCTTTTAAAACGCATCTTCCCAGCGGGTTTTTCTCAGGAATATGATAAATACGGCGTTTTGTTCGAAAGAGCGGCCATGCTTGTTAGCACTACACCAAAACTGGAGGGCTATACCATCGACGAATACTTAGGGATTGTCAGTAGCGAAGCCATACTAGGCGCCAACGTGTTTGTCTCCCTTTTTGCAAGCTGGCTGTAGCTTTTTCGGCGGTCCATACCTAAGGGTACGAAAAAGAATTGAGCAAAACCCGCCAAGATGCGCTCGACCGCTTGGTCAAGCGTGCTCAGGCCTGCAGATCCAGTGCAATTGTTCGCGTTTCCGTGAACCACGAATTTTTAGCGATGGGAAAAGGCTGTCTTAACATGATCGTTGCTACTGGCACCGCAGTGACACTACATAAGTCATCGTCAAAAAACTAACGACAGCATATATTTGATCGGAGATTCTGAAGGACAATGGTTTGCAAAAAACGAATCCTAGAAACTCTCACTTAATGGTCATGAAAGTACCGCTGTCTCCCCTGCAAATAGAGGCATTCTGGCACGATTCTTAGAATTAAAAGGGATATGAAGCAAAGAACTCAATAAAAATCCTTCCTGCTAACTTAAATTCTTTTTTACCTCTGCTAACTTCCGTTTACGTTCCAGAGCTTGATCAAAAGACTCGCCTGGTTTTGCCATACCGGATAACGAAGTCCCTGTGAGTCTTGCTATCACAGCTGCTCTAGTTTCTCCTGGTCTAGCTTGTCGATTTATTTCATCTTCTGAGATTTGTTTCCGCTCCGCTGCGGGCTGCTTGTCTCGATCCTTTACTCCAAACTGAAATTGAAAATGGGTAACCTGACGTCCAGATTTCCGCTGACCATACTTTACCCACAGATTCGATAGTTCATTAATTTCTTTGACAGCAGGATCAATAACCCGTTTTTTCAAATCTACAACCCTATCGTATTTATCTACCACCTGAAATTGACGCTTAAGCCATTCAATTTCGATTTCCCTCTCACCTACGGAACTCCATTGCACTAACAGTTCGTATAATCGAATTGAGTACACACTTTCAAAACGTGAAACGTGCTTAAGCTTATACTGGGTAAACTCTCTGGACAATTGCGACAGGTAGGGAATAATTCCAACTGCAAAGCTTAGGACTAGCTTACCCTCGCCAGGGACATAGTCTATGCTACTAATCCAGCGAGTCTTTCTTTGACAAATTTGTGGGTTATCTGGATCAGGATCATCAATAATCACGCTACGTTCATACAGCTTTTCAGCAGCTTTTTTTAAATCCCTATATGCATTTGAGAGGTTTTCAAGACCTGCTAAATCAGCTACTCCAGAAGCAGTGATCTCAAAACGGTAATGTTCTGTTAAAACAGCTTTAGAATCGATTTGCGCAATACAAGCCAACAACACACGTTGTTCAGCCAATGTAAGCATATACCCGGCTTCAACAACCTTATTGGATTTTACAACGGTAAGATGGATCGATTGTTCCAAAACCATACAACGAAAGAAAGAAGCGATGTCTAACTATACGCTTCTTCTGAAACAACGACAATATAAATTCGTAGTCGCTTTTTCACAATGAATTTATCGTCATATTGGTCCGCCAATCAGGCGAGCACACGGTCTAAAGCCATCAACGATCAATCTGTCGTCATATCGGTCCGATAAGCAGGCGGCGCACGGTCTAAAGCCGTCAACGATCAATCTGTCGTCATATCGGTCCGTTAAGCAGGCGGCACACGGTCTAAAGCCGTCAACGATCAATTTGTCGTCATACCGGTCCGATAAGCAGGCAGCACACGGTCTAAAGCCGTCAACGATCAATTTGTCGTCATACCGGCCCGCCAAGCAGGCGGCACACGGTCTAAAGCCGTCAACGATCAATTTGTCGTCATACCGGGCCGCCAAGCAGGCGGACATACGGTCTAAAGCCGTCAACGATCAATTTGTCGTCATATCGATCCGCCAAACAGGCGGCACACGGTCTAAAATTGTCAACGATCAATCTGTCGTCATATCGGTCTGCAAAACAGACGGGCACGGCCTAAAGCAATCAACGATCAATTTGTCGTCATATCGGTCCGTTAAGCAGGCGAACATACGGTCTAAAGCCGTCAACGATCAATTTGTCGTCATATCGATCCGCCAAGCAGGCGGCACACGGTCTAAAATTGTCAACGATCAATCTGTCGTCATATCGGTCTGCAAAACAGACGGGCACGGCCTAAAGCAATCAACGATCAATTTGTCGTCATATCGGTCCGTTAAGCAGGCGAACATACGGTCTAAAGCCGTCAACGATCAATTTATCGTCATACCGGTCCGCCAAGCAGGCGGACATACGGTCTAAAGCCGTCAACGATCAATTTGTCGTCATATCGATCCGCCAAGCAAGCGGGACACGGTCTAAAATTGTCAACGATCAATCTGTCGTCATATCGGTCCGTTAAGCAGGCGAACATACGGTCTAAAGCCGTCAACGATCAATTTGTCGTCATACCGGTCCGCCAAGCAGGCGGACATACGGTCTAAAGCCGTCAACGATCAATCTGTCGTCATACCGGTCCGCCAAGCAGACGGCACACGGTCTAAAGTCGTCAACGATCAATTTGTCACTATATGAGATCATTTTGTCCACAGACAACATTCAATTTGTCGCCATTTAACAATCAATCTGTCGCTAAAATACTATCAATTTGTCGTTAAAAATCAGCTAGAGAGCTTAATTTTACTGGACTCTAAGCCTCCTAAAAAAGATAAAAAATATAAAAATAAAAAAACAAAATTCAAATCATTTATAACACCGGAAAATCCTACAAAACAAAACCGGCTAATATAAAATCATGCGAAATGCCGAACTTCAGTCCACAGTAATAGTGACTCTAAGAAATTCTCTAAATACGGAAATATCACCTTCGCCAAAACTCATTGAAGCGGAGCGATAGCAAATTAATAAGACTTCTCGATACCGCATCAAGTCTCAAAAGAAGCGATGTTTCGATCCTGTGTAGAAAAGTTAGACGACACAACACCAACAAACAGAGGCTGCAGAGTGAAATAGCTGTAACTATGAAGTCCAGATGTTCGCCCAATAAATAGGTCAAAATTTACATACGGAAGCCATCCATCCCCAGATCATCCTAACTAAAATAATAAAATACATGCCGTTTTATCTAATTATTCAATTGTCCGATTTAATAAAATTATTCACTAATTCCTTCAGTTTATCGGTCTGTTCATTTGATAATATTCCATTAGTAATTTTAATTACAATCCCATTTGCAGACGCTGAAAAATATCCTATTTTCCTTGATTTATAGAAAAACTCTTCCTTGTTACGCGAAATACTATCAATAATACAATTTTTTACTTTATTCGATATAAAGCCAGCAACTTTTGTCTGATCTAATTCAGCATTTTCAAGTAATTGTAACGCTTCAAGTAATACTTCATTAGCAAATTGTCGCTCCTTATCAGAATATTTAGATAAAGTTCGTTTAATTTGATCTGCAGCATTTCTCCCAAGCAATCGCGGGTTTTCATTCAACTTGTCTAACACAAATTCTGGCAATGAATCATATGCAAAATAACGATACATATCTTGTCTTTGCATACCAAGCGCCTCTGCAATTCTTTGTTTAGTCGGAAACAACTTCTCAATTTTCCTAATCGATTGCGCAATCTCATAGTCACTTAAATTTTCACGACTAACATTTTCAGATATAGCCCAAACTGCCATATCCCCATCATCACAAGTGAACAGAACACATGGAATTTCAGTTTTATTTAGTTTTTTAAACGCTCTGAATCTTCGTTCACCTGCAATTATTTGATATTGCTGAGCTCCACATTTCCTGACTGCAATTGGTTGTAATAACCCAACTTCAGAAATTGAATTTGCTAAAGAAATTATTTCATCCTCGGGGAAAATTTGTCGGGGTTGATATGGATTAGGAATTAGCCAATCTATTGGTAAATTCACGGTTATTTCATCAGAATATTCCTCCTGATTCTTAAATTTTGGTAATACAGCAGGATTGGTGTTACTAACCAACCCTTTATCTATAAGACCGCTAACTTTAATTATAGGTTTCATAAAATCGCTCAAATAATTAAATGCCCATTCATCTTTAAGTTATATTCTTTAATTAAACTTTTAGATAAATCAATAATTGAACGAGCCGCTGTTGAATTTGGCTCCCTCTCCAAGACAGTACCACTTTCACTTTCCTTAAATAGTTCTATTTGACGCATAAAGCTTGACGCGTGCGGTATGATATTATCATTTAACTTGTCACCATAACTTGATACAAGTGTTGATAGTGCATCCTTACAGGTGCTATAACTAGGATGGTATCCATTAGCGACAATATGTACATCTAAATAAAAATCATTTGAATGAAATGCCTCATTAAGTTCATTGACATTACTGGCTAAAACTTGCATTGCCTTTAAAGACTGACCATCAAGCCATACCACCGCAAGCAACTTTTTACTGGCACACATAAAGGCATTTGTCAACAAATTCGTTGATGGAGCACTATCTATTACTAAAACATCATACTTTGAAAAAAACTCAACATTAGCTTCAAAAAACTTCTTAAATGTAAATTCTCTATTTGTAACACCCATTAGCCATGAATCAATATTTGACAAAGAAATGTCAGATGCAATCAAATCGAGCATATTTCCTTCATAAAGTGGAAATACTGATGATTCAATGTCGTATTTTTCTTTTAAACCATACTTCTTAAGTAGATCACCAATGTGAATAATATTTTCAGAGGCCCAGTTAATTCCAAATAAACCAGTTAAACTAGCCTGCGGATCACCGTCTAACATCAAGGTTTTATATCCCTGCATAGCTAATGCAGATGCTATTCCTCCACATATTGTCGTTTTGCCAACACCTCCTTTTGACATCCTACAATTTATAATAGGCGGTAATCCACTATTAATATTTAGAGCTTCTGGATCATACCCAGAAAGCTTTAACTTCGCTTTACGAATATCTAAAGCAGAATAAGTAGTGTGTTGATAAGGTTCGGATGCGTTCTTTTCAGGAAATAAAGCTTTGAAATCTTTTGCTTTACCGACAAATCCCGCAAACTCCATTGCATGCTTAGGTCTAACTGTAAAATGTCTCATTATCTCGTCGTAAGAAAGTTAGATATTGATTTGGGATAGCTTACTGGTACGAAGAATGCCCATTCTTGCGACCCGGTTTAGAATCAGATGGTCAGATTGACTTCAATTCTAATCACATTTTGGCTTAACTGATACTTTTTTTGTTGAAGTCCACAAAAAATGTTCAGTGAAGAAAAAATGAACATTGGGCGGAGAATTGTTCCCTACACTACGCTACCGTGTCCTGTTCTACAAATTTGCCACAACTAGCCACCTTACGTATCAGCAACTGGATCTACAAAAATGGTCATTCATGAATTCTCAAAGCTTTACTCTGAAAGATCTGCTGTGCGGGAGGCGAGCGGCGGCATGGCCTAAACAGACCACAAATCCGCTTCGGCTGTAACAGCCGTTAGGCTGTGATATAGCCGAATTGAATCAGCTTTTTGATCCAGCGCGGCGCATTGCGTTGGACAGAGAGTGCTTCGTAGTCCGTTTGGGCATCCCGGTAGTAATCGCCCCGCTGGATCAACAAAAACACGGTTTTCAACAATTTGTCCGCAATGGCGAAGATGGCGCGCTTTCGCCCGCGTCGGATCAGCAAGCCCTTGAACTTGTCTTGCAAACTGCAGCGGGTTCGACTGGCCGCATGGCGGCTTCACACAAGATGCGCCTTAGATAGGGATTTCCCTTGCGCGCCCACGCCGATTTGCACTTATCAGCTGATTCGTTTTGTCCGTAACAGACACCGGCCCAGAAGGCCAGCTTGGGCGGCGAACCGAAAGCTGCCATGTCGTCGCCAATTTCGACCAGGATCATCGCCGCACTGAATTCGTCGATACCTAGTAGCGTTTGCAGTTTTTCAGGATCGCTAGATAGGGACTCAAGTTAACGAGTAACGTTTGGCGAAATCCCAGGATGCACGCATCCAATTCGTCGAGATACGCCTCCAGTTCCTAAATCCCGAAGTGGTGACTGTCCGATAAATCGTTTCCAAGGCTTTCCGCAGTTTACCGGGTGATTCCTTGACTCTGAGATTGGCATAAGCCAGCAACTTGTGTAGCTGGTTTTGCTCATTAGATGTGATACCGTTCGGCTTTTGTAGTTGCCTTGCAATTAGATGGATCGCGCGAAAATGCCGCAGCGGCACGAAGCCGCTATGCGCCAGAATGGCTAGCCGTTAAGCATCGTTTATATCAGTTTTGCGACATGGCAATTGCTTTACATGACGGGGATTGACTTCGGCCGACTTCAAGCCGAGCCATTCCAAAGTTGCATACAAGCTCCGTTAGTATTGGTGAGTTTTACTTGGTGAATATTCAATGTCGCCAAACAACGATAAACCGCCGATCACTACGCATCACTTTTCTGGGAATCCACTGGGTATGTCCGGAATCAGCAGATGTCGGAATGAAATCACCCGCAAGACGATTGGACTCGAGAATTCGTGGAGTGTCTCTATTAGAGACACGGACGGAGAGTTTATGGAGTGTCTCTAATAGAGACACGGAGGGATTGTCCAGAATTTACCCGCGACATGGTACTGTTTGTTAGCGAGAAAAAGCTGATTTTCATGCGTCTGTACCAAATTTATGCTGTCAAGGCTACCGTCAACTGCAATCACCAAATCCGCAACAATGACAACATATGGCAGGGCAAAACACTTACCTGGTTTAAGACCTTCACGTTACCCAAATACTCACAGATATTGAAAACAGAGCCGGCCCCAAAAAATTGAACAATCGGTTAAGTGAAAAACCCTGCTACTTTTGAACGTCCGCGAGGACAAAGAAACGGAGCAGAAAATGTCCTAAAACCCGAGAAGTAAACATTCAGCTGCCTTCAAAGACAAAGTCGCGTTGGCGGCCTTGGCGGGCGATAAAACCCTGCCCCAGTTGACCCAGGAATTCGAGGTTCATCCAAATCAAGTTGTCGATTGGAAAAAGCCACTGCCAGAGCGGGCGGCCGCGGTGTTTGGGAAGCCTGCCGAGTCCGAGTCGTCGCCGATCGATCTACAGGCCCTGCATGCGAAAATCGGCCGACTGACCTTGGAAAACGATTTTTTAGGGCGCGCGCTCACCAAGGCTGGTTGGTCGAGCGCAAAAGGATGATAAACCTGGAGTCCAAGCGCCGATTGGTCGGCAGGCCGGGTATCGTCAATACCGCGCAAGGCTGTCAGTAGAGTAAGTATGGACGGTCGCGGCACTTGGCGGGATAATGTCGCCGTCGAACGGCCCGGGCGATCTGTCAAATACGAGCGGGTCTACCTGCATGCCTACCACTCTGTCGGCCAGGCTCGTGCCTCAATCCTGGAGTATTTAGAGTGGTACAACACAAGCGACCGCATTCCAGCTTGAACCGTAAACGCCGCATCAAGCGTATAACGATGGGCTCCCAGCCCTTAAGTTGGCCGTCTAAACCATGGTAGGGTTTTCATTTCCTGTTCAAACCAATGGGATCACTTTTTCTGGCTGGTAGTCCCCGCGCCGAGTTCATCAACCACTTTAAAGAAATGCAGCGTCTGAAAGCCCAACAAGGCAAAGGTAGCGACAGTACCTGCACAGTGCAACAACTGAAATATGAATTCGTGCTATTCGCCTCTGCGATTATCGATTTCCACTACATAATGGACCTAATCGCCAAATTCACCCAAAATATCAGCAAACAAAATATGACTCGTGAAGCGCTCAGTGCTAATTTGCTAGACCAGCGCAACTTCTTCATTGCTTACATCATCAATCTGCCCGCCGGGCAAAGCCTCAATGAAAGCGCCATTCGCGACTGTTATCAAACTTTCATAACCTCCAAGGCTGCTAGCGACTTAGCCGCTATTGCCGACAAACACGGTCTGAAAGCCTTTGTCGCCACCATCATGATCAGGATGATTTTCGATGGCGAAAAGCTGAGCAATTTATTAGCACCACTGACCCAAGGCCGTGAAATTTCAGGATTGGCTGTATATGAATAAACCGAACATAGCCAACCCCGTGTTCAGCGAAGTGCTGCAACATATCTATCAAGCGCGGCATAAGATCTTTAGTCAAGCAAACACGGCCCTGATAGACCTGTATTGGCAAATAGGCCTGACCATCAGCCGTAAAGTGCAAAGTGAGGCTTGGGGTAAAGGCGTCGTTACCGAACTGGCAGACTACATTTCCGTCAATGCGCCTGACGTCAAAGGATTTAGCGACAAAAATCTATGGCGTATGAAGCAGTTTTACGAAACCTATCAGGCGGATGAAAAACTCTCAGCGCTGGTGAGAGAATTGCCCTGGTCACACAACCTGGCTATTTTTTCTCGCTGTAAAACTCAACAGGAAAGAGCGTTTTATTTAAAGCTGTCGATTGATGAAAAATACAGCGTTCGCGAGATTGATCGGCAAATTAGCGCAGTCTTCAAAGACAACTACGTACTGGAGTTTCTCGGCTTGCCGGAAACCCACAGCGAAAACGACCTGCAAAATGCCCTGATCCGGCATATAAAAACCTTTATTCTGGAACTGGGTGGCGACTTTATCTTCATGGGCGAACACTTCCGTCTGCAAGTCGGCAATCAGGACTTTTATATCGATTTGCTGTTTTACCACTGCGGCTTGTCAGCATTAGTGGCTTTTGAACTGAAAATCGGTAAATTCTCGCCGGAACACATGGGACAGCTGAGTTTTTACCTGGAAGCGCTGGATCGCGATGTTAAAAAGCCGCACGAAAACCCCAGCATCGGCGTGCTGTTGTGCCGAGACAAGGACGACGAAGTGGTGGAATACGCGCTATCGCGCAATCTGTCGCCGACCTTGATTGCTCAATATCAATAGCAATTGCCGGACAAAAAACTGATACAGGCCAAATTGCATGAATTGCTGACGCAGGAACGGGATGAAACCCTATGAGGTGGCTCAAGAAAAAGGGTTTGGCAACTTGCCCATCGGGGGCATATTCCAGTCCAAATCAGGCACCCATTCCGATTGGAAACCGCCACTGGCGTTGCCAGATTTTTTACCGGGTTGAAGGCTTGATATCGGCCCCTACAACTGTTCCAGCAATGCCCACCGACAACTCAGAAATGCCGACTGCGACGAAATAGTTCGGAATATTCAAACCTTCGCGCATGCTAAAGTAATGATGGTAAACCAACATAGACGCATAGCCTGCGAACTAGAGTCCGTTAAATGCTTCACTTACTACTTTTTGTCGCTGTTTGGCGTCGGTGTTTAAATACAGCGACGTGGTACTGATGTCGGCATGTCCCAATTCATCTCGGATATAGGCTAACGGTACTTGTTTGTCATTGGCCAAATAACTACCGTAACTATGGCGTAGCCAGTGTGCGGAGGCTTTGCGGATTTTATTCACTAGTCGTAAATCCGCTTCCGGATCCTTGCTTAAGGTGACATACATTTGATCGAAAAAAGCCGCTAATGTTTTATGCAGGCCCGCAGGGCTGAGATGTTTACGGGCGGTAGGGTCACGTAGACTCGGGATTAGTGGCGCTTCGGCCGGTAATCGTTCAAATAGACTTGGACGCCCGCACGCTCTTAAGTAGGACTGTAGCGCTTCTATTAAGGTGGATGGCAGGGAGGTTTTCCGTAACTTACTGTGCTTTCCAACGACCCGCAAAAAATAATGTGCGCCCTGGTCATCATCCAGGGTTTCGATATCGCCGAAACTCGCTGCCGCCAATTCATGGAGGCGAAGCCCCGTGTAAAACGCAAACGTCAAAATAAACCACAAGCGCCGATCGGCGGTTTCCGTTGCGGATCCCGGCTGAATCTGTTCTTGGGCATAGGCTAAGATGGTTTGCATCTGGGTCAAGGTGAAGGCCCGGTTTGCTGTTTGTAGCGGGGTCTGCGCGCACTTGATATTCGGCATGTCGTCGAAGTTATTGTGCGTTAGATAGTGTTGTTTGACGAGCCAGGCCATGCACCCGTTTATCACGGTTTTCGCGTAATTAATGCTTTTGGCGGATAGCACGAGTTGCGGCGGTGCGGGTTCGGTCGAATCCCCCAAAACAGGAGCGGCTCCCTTTGGAGTTCGATAGTAAAAGGGCTTCCATTTGCCGTGACGCTTGTTGGCGGGTTGCTGTGTCACCCATTGCTGATCGGCCGTCGTCAAATTTTTCAAAAACTGGATGTACGCGCGGCAATCGTCGGTGCTCAATGAGGACAGAGCGCGTTTACGTTCTAAGATGGCCCAGAGTAACAGGCGTTCCAGCTCTTTTTTGTAAGCTTGGTAAGTTTTCGGGTTGTCATTTTTTAACGACAACCAGCTGTGAATCGCGGCTAAATCGTGATTGGCGTCGATCCGGCACGCGTCTGGCGAGCGATTACTCCCGTGTTCACCGTTCAGTTCGATGGGAATTAAGACCTGTTCCAACGGCGCCATTGACTGCGACGAGGCGAGTGAATGGAGCTTGGGCATGCTGGGGCGAGATTGGTATCCCAGCCTCTCGGCATGTTGCTTTAAAAAGAGGGTCAGAGTTTTCTGCGCCTGTTTTCGAGCGGTGGGGATTTCGGAGCCGGCGGCTTCGTTCTCGGCTAACCACTGGACCGCATCTGCGCAGGTGGCGACTGATGCGGGTAACGCCGCACACACGTTTTCAGGCAACCAACGTCGTAACGCCTGATCGCCCGCCGGTACCGGATCGGGCCATCGGTTCAGGGTGTTTAAAGCGTGTTCCGCGCGCGTCGACCACGTCGACGTCGCTTGACGTGGACTCATCCAGAGTTCAACGAAATCCAGCTGGCCATAAAAACGGGCTTTGATCGCCAGGGCTCGGCGCAGGGTTTTCAGGCGTCGGCGGGCAGGTTCGTCGCTTTCCGCGCGTTGCTCGTCGAGCGCGGGGTAGGGTATTCCGGCGATCCAGCCTCGCAGCAGTATTAAATCGGCTAAGTTCATGAAGGGCAGCGCTCTCCTGAGTGGGAAAATCGGCCTGGAGCCGGAGGATGGGTCTGGCGGAACTATACCATAAGCCTTTTTGATCTAGTTGATATAATTAGGGCTATATCAACTTAGATATCCAGCTAGTTAAATAATTCATTGAAACACTAAATAAATTATTGATTGAATCAGCGTTGATCCGCTGCAACTCCAGACAAACCGTAGTATTAGTCGTTGAGGCTGTTTGAGCGCGGGATAAAAGTGACCGGCCACGAGCGCATCGAGGTCGATCATCTTGCAGTGATTCTGGAAGGTATAGTGCTCGTTGAGCAGGATGTGTCGCCATGCCGCCGGCGACATCTGTGTGATCAACGCTAGCGCCTTGACGTTGCCGCGCTCCACTTACTTCGTCAGCTGCCGCGACAGGACCGCCGAGTTGTAAATGTGTTATGACAACCTGCGTCAATGTGATGATGGACAACGGTTTGATCCGTTAGCACATAGGTGCTAATGTGGGGATGTGGGGATGTGTAAATTTGGAGATTAACCCATGAGTCGCCTAACCATCGACATAACAGACCAGCAGCACCAAAGCCTGAAAGCACTGGCTGCCTTGCAGGGCAAGACCATCAAGCAATACGCGCTGGAAAGGCTGTTTCCCGGCGATGCGGATGCCAATCAAGCATGGAAGGAGCTGCAAACCCTGCTCGATACCCGCATCCACGAGGGACTTGCTGGCAATGTGTCTACCAAGAGCATCAGCGAAATTCTCGATGAAGAACTGACCGCGGGCCAGGCTTGACCGGCTACATTCTCACTGCGGCCGCAGAATCCGACCTGCGCGGCATTGTCCGCTACACCCGCAAGCAATGGGGCGATGCGCAAGTGCGCCACTACATCGCTACGTTGGAACAAGGTATCGCCAGCCTCGCCGATGGCCGGGGTGTATTCAAAGACATGAGTGCACTTTTCCGGCTCTACGGATGGGGCGGTACGAACATCATTACGTCTTCTGTCTACCGCGTGAGGGAGCGCCTGCTCTGATCGTGGCTATTTTTCATGAGCGCATGGACCTGATGACACGACTGGCTGACCGGCTCAAAGAGTGATGGCTTGGGCAGCCATGATCGAAATGACGGCAGGTGAAATGGTTGCTTGTGCCCACTTAATGATGACGGTAATTTCTGGGGTTCCGGCTTACAACCCCAATATCGGTAGCCACGATTTCGACGCCATTGAATAAGCGGTTGCCCGTAATTTTCGAGCTATAACTGCGTATTCCGACGAAATCAGCCACCGATTCCAATTTCAAAACCGCTAGGCATTCCAATCGAAACCGCCAGTGTCGCCGACCGGCCAATACCCGACCTTCGGGCTCACTATCCAATTTCAATAGTTCAGGTATCCGGTGGCTCAGCCGAATGTCAGGTATTCGGCGACCAAATTGGCATTATCACAGCATCACCCAGGCCGTTAAGAAACCTTCATCGCTTCAGTTTCAATGTCAATTGAGTTCAATGATCGGCCGTTACCCTCTCTTCCGTGATAAGGCATGAAGCACAAAGACAAAAATGTAGCCCATGTTTATCTCCTAGAATTTAGAGGGCGTTCGCAACAGGTTGAACTTTCATCGTCAAACTACGACTCGTTGGGTTGTATTCAATGGTGTGCCAACCCCGATTTTGGGGGGCACTTTCGTCAACAAGCAATCGGCCATCAACTCGCATTACTTCGACCCGAAAAGACTTTGCATTATTTGGTAATGTAACGGGCACATCTTTTCCCCATTCCAATACACCACTCCATGGACCAGCATTAGCCGTGCCATCTATCGTTCGGTATTCTCGATAAGTAGCGCGTACACCAAGCCACCCCCTCGCATCCTTAAAAGGCCCAACGCAGGTTCCTTCGTTCCGCACAATACCCCCCATTTGAAAACCGTTTTCCGTTCGGTTAAAAGCACCGTGATTTTGGCTATCTCCATTTTTCGTATTTTCGTGTACCTGAATGCTGTTTACGTCTATTTTCCAACCGGTCGTTGCATTTACAGTCCAAACAGGATTTGCACGCCCCTCACAATGACCATTACTGTGATAAAAATCCTGAGTTTGACGAATGACTTCTTCTGTGTTGGATGTTGCTACAATCGCACTAACTTTATACGTTCCCATAGTCTGTGGAACCGTAAATATCGCAAGCTTGTAGTCAAGTCTGGTAGGAACCTCGACGAAGACGTTCTTAATATCCTCCCAGAACGTCTTTTCACGAAATACCGTCAAATTGCCACTGAACGATTCAACCTTCGATCCAGACACAAAGGCGGATAATGGACAGTTGAAGGAAAGCGATGTTTCGGTCTTACCTTGCAGCCGGCAAGGGGTTCCGCCGAAAGCCAAGAGTGGTTCGCCAATCCCGAGCCAAGACCCTGACACATTAACCGGAATGTCGGAACCTGCTGCTGGCTTTGTTTCTGGTGCGATTCCAACAACGTAAGCAGGCCCATACCGCAAGACACGAGGATTGCGATCAGCCCCCGGAAGCGTTCCAAACGCATCATTCGTCCGCGCTACAATATCATCCACCTGCACAAGAGTAACGCTAGCAGCATTTTGCATCTGTACTACCGAGTTATTGATGTTCAAGAAGATGGCTCGTTGTTCTTTATCAAGTTGCTCAAACGTCTTGCCAATTAACGATTGCCCAAGCTGATCGATCAACTGAATAAGCAAAGCTATGTGTTCGCGAACTTCGAACGAGTTTCTAGAAACATCCGAAGAAATCTTGTCACTGACTGAGATGAGCGAATTTCTGAGTTGGGTAATGAGATCGCTCACTGCTAATGAACCGGCAATTTCCGCCCCTGCGGCAAGGGGAGCCTGTGCCGTCGATACGCTTGGGGAAAGGAATAAACATAGTGCAATAATTTGGATAACGTGCGCTAATCTTTTCTGTAATTGCATTCGCCCCCCCCTTTCTTTTTAGCTGTGGCAATAGGAAAATGGCCTGACAAATTGTTAAGCCATTAATAGATTATTTACCACGAAAATTATGTGACCACAATTACTTTGTAACCTGCAAGGGATTTTCGCTTCCATGAGTTATTCAAGCTGCGTTGGAAATTGCTTCTGGATGTTGCAATGTTGCTCGTTCTTGCCTCCTGAGTAAGGAGTTCGATTTCTATGGGTTCATTGGCCCTAATATTGCACTCCACCCAACCCGCGCCCACAAGCACATTTCGTGCTCTCAAAGTTCGTACTGCCCGCTTGGTTGAGGTTGCGAACGTCAGCTTTGTAGTCCTGCAGCTTCAGGAATCTGTATTTCTCTGAATGACCGGTTTGGAGAATCTCGATAGGCTGGTTTGGGTCGATTGCGACAGTTAGAGTTACCAAAAACCCTCATTCCGGTCTGGCGCAATGATATCGGAATAAGTGACGGCTATACGATTGGAATCGATGGCGGAATTTGGGTTGGAACTGGTGGCGGTTTTCAATCGGAATCGGTGGCTGGATTGGGCTGGAATATGCACTATAACTGAATCTGGTGTTTGGAGTTGAAGAGAAGCGGCGTATCTGGTTGATTATTTCTGACCAAACAAAACGATCAAACACAAGGATACGCCACGATGAAAAAGAGTACTGTAATCGACCTGTTGAGTCGAGAAGAGAACGCTGATCCGTTATTTTTTTGGCAAAGGCATCTTTTAATTTTTCCCACTAACCATTTACTTGGATACCAAATATATATGTCCGTTTTCCGGATCATTATTGACGTTAGGTGCAACTAGAACTGGCATTAACCAAATCAACTTGCGAAGCGCGCGACCTTCACCATACGGTTGATTTCGCCAATGGCCACGCCGCCAATGGCTTGCTGGGTGACTTCCTGTTGAGGCTCCTATTAACTTGCGCTGTTCATCGATCTTTTTTCCGCAGATATGTACTTGCACATATCCCATTGATGTTAATTTCGACTTTGCTCTCGCCGACTCTTTACCATTTCCGGCTTCGGCCTTCGCTTTTAACTTGACTGGTGTTTCATCGGGCCAGACCGTTTCAATATCGTCTGGGTACGCGGTCACATAGCAAAGCGCATTTATCACTAATTTTAGCGTTTCGTGGTAGATCGGATGGCGTTTTGTCAATTGTTCTATCCGTTGCTTGGACATTGCCGGCGAAACGTCCACAATGTTTAGCGCGTCCGGCATTGACTCGCCCATCTTGCCGAATTCGTCCGATACCTTTTGTGTAATATCACCACCGCCGCCTGTGGCTCTCTTTACAAGTGTTGTTTTGTTATCGTTAAACACTTGATAAACGGCAGTCGCTAGGGTTTTTTCGCGGAATTCGCCGACAAAATCCTGTGTGTAGTGTGGCTCCGGGATCACAAACCAAAGGCGTGATTTTTGCCTATCTGACGGAATGGCTGTGATTGTAAAACGTATATCCCCGGCGGTTCCTCTTGTTTCAACGTATGCCCCATCGACAAACCAGCCCTCATCTAACTCCAAGTGCTTTTGCATGCCAAAGTATAGGTATTGGGCTGAGAATGGTGTTTTCAACAAGTTAAGCGGGATTTCGTCAACATCCGTTTTTGCCAGCATTTCGATCAATGATGGTGGAAACTTCATAATCTGGCGGCCCGCTTGGACAAACCGACCGTATGCAGTCGATAACACCTCTACTGACTCTATGACGTGAGACGGACTGGGTGAATCTAAGGTTAGGCGACGTGGATAATTCAATACCTTGTTATTCGTTTCGTCACACGCGTGTTGCATCAATTTATTTAACAGTGGAACGGTTAAAAAGCCGGTATTAGGATCAACTTGCTGGCGATAGATTTTGCCTATCTGTTCTGCGCACGCGTGGAACGCCTTAAATCGCTCTGGATGTAAACTGTAAAGTGGCGGGTCTGGCTGCTCTTTTGGTTTTGGATCGCAAACATATTTAACCTCATCGCCGACTTCATCAAAGAATTCTGCTAATCGAACGTACTCTATTACGGGATCGGACACCTCGATGGTTAGGGAATCCCATAATATGCGGCCGATTTGTGGGCGCTCGTCGATCCATCCAATTCGCGCCGTTACTTCGGAGTGATGATTGATAAACTCCAGAAAATACCCCAGAGTCCGTGCATTTGCATTGCAGAATTCCTTTAACTCCAGATATGAGTCGAATATCGCCTCGGACACTATCATTACCGTATGTTCATTGTCCCAGGTATTCGATGTTTCGGCTTCTTCCAATTTACCTGGTTGTACCTCGTTATTTTCCAGTACATCCACCCAAGCGCCTATAAGGCGATTAAAAGAATTCGCAAAGTCTTGAACCATTCGCGGTTTCGTTTCGATGCTTTTAGTAAATTCTCTTACCTCATCGGAGTAACCATTTTTTATAAGTGATGCAATAAAGTTATCGAATGGTATTTGCGTTGTTTTTGTTGTCATGTCTTATTTGTTTTTTATGCCGGTGTCGCAGCCTCTAGCTCTTCGAGCTGCCGGCATAGTTCGCTATAACTATTTCCAATTGCGTTAACCAAATCGACAGTGGTCAATGTATCGGCAATGGCGGTGTGTGCGTTCCCAGTCCATTCGACGCCCGCCTCCAGTGTGGCATTATCCAGGGAAATTGTACCGTATCTATTAGTGGCTCCAAACGCATCGGCCGCCAGGTAAATTGCGCAACGTGTGTCTATTTCGTCGTTGTTAATTGAGTCGTGCCCGGCCGCTCGCCTTGATTTCTTCGATAGTCATTGGTTGGTCGCCTCTAAACCCTCGCCATCTATTATCGTCGGTGTCTCGTAACACGACCAGGCATTGATTTTCGTCTTTTAGTCCGTCAGTCGCGTTATCGACCATCCAATCAATGCAATGACGCGTGTGTTCCTCGATGTCGTCATGATATTCTGACAAATAGTCGCGAACACCGTCCCCCAATAAGATTGAACGGCCGACTACTAATGCGACCAGTACCGAATCCGCATGAATTACTGCTACTAATATTGCATCGGCGTCGGTTTGCCGACCGGCGCTTATTGCCTCCTTTGTATATTCTTGCAAAACTGGAAGGCACGCGGATACCGTTGCATAGTTTCCTACTCCTGCGCCTGTCAATTGTTCCCGAATGGCTCGGCGAATCTTTTTTACCTTCATACATCGAGTCCTTTGTAGTTTTGATCGCTGAAAAATGGCTTAGCATACTATTTTTTCCGTATTCTGTGGCTAAAGCTTGTTCCCCGTCATTAGTTAATGACGTTATGCCCGCGATTCCGCATGCAGTTTTTATATGCATATTTGTAGCGGCTTGCAATCGAAAATATGATACTTTATTATCAGAGATGAATATTTATTGCCGACCTATAGTCAGCCAAACGAAAGTCCGTTATTAACCGGGCTTTTTATGTTCAATGTTAAACAAAGCAAAGAGGATTTATGATTGAAGTTTGTGAAGGTATCTTTCGTCTGGAACCATCTGACTATGCCGAATTGTTCACGCCGGATTTGCTCGATATTCCAGAAAAGTTTCATGCGCCTTATGGCTTTAAACTTGTCGAAATAGAAGGTAAAAAGCTTTGGCAGCCTGGCACGTTCGAAGACTACAGTGTTGCCGTTGCGAAAATGAAGGGAATTGATGTCTCTGAGGTAGAACAAAAGCGCCCAAGCGATTGCCATAATTCAAGCCCAACCAGATGCGCTGGTGGCTGCGGTCAATTCGGTTCCTGCCTTGCCTATATTTTACAGCCAGGTCAAACGTACCTGTATTGCCATTGTGAGTATTAAAAAATCAAAAGCCCGTCTAGTACTGGTTTTTTATGGGGATGATAAGGATTGCTTCGTAAATGACTAACGCAGTCCTATAGCTCTTGGTATCACTGGCTTTGAAATACCATAGCAAGAAAATCGAGCGTTTTCTGGACTGCTGGAGCCGAATAAGTTTCATAAGTCGAAACCGCCGAAATTTCCGCAGATGCACCTAATCCTGGTTTGCGGCGGCTGATTGCTGGTTTAGGTATTTTAGATTGCAAGCCGCTACACTTATATCAACAAATCTTCCAAATGCTACCAGACACCGAGGTCGTACATTGGCAACAAATGGGTCAACGTTGAAACTCGAAAATCCGCCGACCACACTTTCCGAAGCGGTCGAGCGACTGCAATGGATTTTGCTTGAAGAGGACAAACAGGCCATTGCTGGCATGGCGGTAGACGATTTGTACAACCTCCATTTCAACCTTGGTTTGGCGATCCGGAATGCGTGGTTGAACCGAACGGGCGGTGATTTGTTGGCGGCGTGCGGTACTTATCATCCTGACGACGCTTCGCAGGTTATATTGGTCGCATTATGGCGAACGTTACAACCGTGAGAGCGTGGCATGGGCATACAAGATCGAGACTATTACTGGGAGAAACATCAGTCGGCGTCGAAGCCAGGTGGCAACGATTTTGGATCTTCGCTCAGACACATTAACCGTCCGAATCCGCCCCAACGGAAATCTGGAAGTCTGAAATACCTTTTAATTCCGGCATTGATGCTGTCCAGTCTTTGGCTGGGTGCCGATCGACTTTTAAAACAACGAGCAGCCCGTCCGCCCGCATCCCCAAGCCTTTCAATTCCTCTGGGCAATCCGGCTGATGTCCCCATTTCAGGAGGGCTTGAAATAACAGCCGATCGCCAAGGACACTTCCGAGGAACCGTACTGATCAATCATGTGCCGATGCCTTTTTTGATCGATACCGGGGCGACCATCACCTCGATTCCAGCGAATTTAGCCTACGCCGCCAATCTGCCCGTGGGTAGGCCTGTCAATACCAATACGGCCGGCGGGAAGGTCGTCGATCGGCTGACGCAAATCACCAGCCTGAAAATTGGCAACGCCGAAATCGGAAATCTTGATGCAACGATCAATCAGCATCTGGACGAAGTGCTCATTGGCATGAATACCTTGAAACTTTTCACCATCACCCAAAGCGGTAATACCATGACCTTGGTGGCCAACGGTTCGTCACCGGAACAAATTGTTAGAGCCCCAGCGATTTCCGCAGTCCCAATTCGGCCCAATACACTGGCCGTCGAGCAACCGATCGCTACACCGGAAGTCAAGCGAGTGACCAAGGTGAAAAAGACGGTAAATTGTAACGCGCAACAAGTCTGCACGACGACGTACAGCGACCACTAGCGTTGTTTGATACTTCAGTGTAGTAAAAGATAGCTAGCTATAAGATATTTTGCATAGCTAGCTATCTTTATAGAGGCGTTGCGTGCATATTGCGTATTCCGATCGCCACCGATTCCGATACAAACCCAGCCAGATTTTGAATGCCTTTGATCGGCCAAAAGCCGCCTCATACGTTACTGTTACGTATGACAGCTCTTGAATAGATAGCTGCCTTACGTATTCACTATAAATGCTTTATTGCAAGACTTGACCTCGTTTCTGTTCCGTGAAAACACCATTGATAAAATTGGACGTGAGTTTGTCTCAAAATTTACGGTAACTTTTTGCTAGGCGCATATTTGATAAGGCAACCTAGTCAGAGCGTATATAAAATTCAGACTAATTTCTTAACCAGAATAATTCTTTAAGGCCAAAATGAACAAGGATAGATATCCCGCAAATGTTGAGATTAGTTACAATGATTTTTTGAATTGCAAATGGAAAGACATACTGAGCAATATACCTGATTGGCAGGGATATTTATCTTTGTGGCGAGCCTTTTCTTCTGGATCAAGGCAAGCCACTGAGGAAGGGGAATCAGTCAGGGCAAAAATTCTATGGCTATTTGCGGATATCTGTTCGATGGCGCTTTCCCCTAAAAGCCTCAACGAACCTTTCAAACCATTTATGGAGATGGAAGGGCGCCGCTCCGTCATTCCTGATGATCTTTTGGATGCTGATATCGAATTCCTTGCCGATATTGTCGAATTTGTGGATGACAATTGGCTCAAGGCTCGTATTGCCGACCTTGTTTGGCTGAAAAGCTCCCCCCGAAACGTAAAGTTTGCGCAACTTGCTATCGATAGTTATCGGTCGATTTCTCTTGATACAGAAACCTGGATTCGAGGTGGTTGTGAATGTTGGAAACGAGCCCTCAGCTTGGCTCGTATGCTCAAGGCGGGAGCTGGCGATCGACTTACAGAAATGGAAGCTGCAATTTTTGATGCATTTTTAGCCGCGACTAGTGCCGATGGCTTCTTGGGTGTTTGGTTGGCTGATTTGCTTGAAACATATGGATTGGGTCGTGATAAAGGTTCGAGCATTGCTCAGAAACTCGAATTTCTGGCACAGAGTTTCGACGGGATGGGCGACCTGCACCGTGCACGCGAATATTTCAGCGCTTCAGCAGAATGGTTTAAACGCAATGGAGATGAATCAAAGGCGGCGTCAATGATCGTGGCGTTGTCCGAGGGTTGGGTCAAAGAAGCGGTATTCCAATGTTCGTCGGAAAATCCTAGCCATATGTTGGCCGCGACGTTTTATGAAAATGCCATACAAACCTATCGGACGATACCCCGATCCGAGCGTGCAGCTTACCGTGTCGACGAACGTATTATCGAACTTCGCTCTCATTTGAACGATTCGGGAGAAAAATCATTAGCTGAGATGGGAGTGATCAGTACACCTGGTATTGATCTCACTCAGCTGATTGAGAATTCTCGTGAAGCCGTGCGCGGAAAACCTCTTGTCGAAGCGTTGAAAGCATTTGTAAACCTTCATACTGGAGCAAAAGTAGATCAACTTCGCAAGGACGCACTCAAGCGCATGAGGCAGTTTCCTTTGCAATCATTCTTCTCATCGACAATGGTGATGAGTCCCGATGGTAGGGTAATTGCCAAAAAATCAGGAATGGGTTTGGATATTGAATCAACTTCAGATGATGAGGCCAATATCTATCCAGAGATGATCCGAGACTACGGGATACTAGTCAACATCGTCGTTCGAGGTGACATCTGGCCCGCACTTGAAGTTTTATTGCTTGAACATCGCTTACGGGAAGCTGATTTTATAGGATTGGCGGGGCAGTCGCCCATCGTACCCAAAGGGCGGGAACGCCTGTTTGGTAAAGCCTTGTTCTCTGGGTTCGACCGCGACTTCGTATCAGTTCTACATTTGCTGATTCCACAAATCGAACATATGGTACGAATACATCTTAAGCAAGCGGGGGCAAAAACTTCGAACCTCGATAAAGATGGCATAGAAAACGAGAATGGCTTGAGTACCTTAATGGACATGCCCGAAGCGAAACAAGTGTTTGGTGAAGATTTAGCTTTCGAACTCAAGGCTCTTTTTTGCGATGCGTTTGGTCCAAACTTGCGCAACGCACTCGCACATGGTCTGTTAGAAGAGGACGACTGCTACTCCGAGTTTGCCATTTACGCATGGTGGTTAGGTTTGAGGCTCATTTTTAACACTTGGTGGAATGCTGCAGCGCAAAAAGATGCCAATCCTGGGGCTATGGAAGACAACGTTCCTTAGTGGCCGATGAAAAAAATGTCGGTATAACTCATCAAGGACAAGCAATGTCAGTTCACGAAAAATGTAATAGGTGACTATGACCGATAATCATAAACTTGCTGTCATTCGGAAAATTTATCGATAGTCTGCTTGGGGTCGATTGAGACAGTTCATCACTTCCAAAAGCTGTCATTCATCTATGGCATTATCATATCCGAATCGATAGCCCTGGTTTACATCGGAACCAGTGGCGGTTTTTAATCGGAATGCCTGGCTGATTTCGGTCGGGATACGCAATTGATATCGGTTGCGCAAAAAAATACCCCCTCACGCAAGCGTCAGGGGGGTATCCGTTAATCGCCGACCGATGGCTCGGTTTGCAATTTCTTCAACATGCTGTCCAGGATGGCCGGCAATACTGCGCCGAACCGGCCTTGAAAGTCTAAGGTTTCCCGCTTGGCATAACGCCGGGCGGCAATCCCTAGTCGTTGCCGAACCCAGGGACTGGTTTTGAATTGGCTTCTCAACCAGTTTCGGTACTCGGTGCTCCCGTCTTCCCAATCCGCCGGCGGCGAAAAAGGGGAGTCGGGATGGCCAGGTTCGGTATCCAGCGTTTGCACGTCCACGATGAATTTGCAGGTCATGACGGCGGCTCGAGGTCGGTTAACGTGGCATTCGCTAACGTGACGGCCGTCAATTGCCCATTCTGATCGATTTCCAATACAAACCGGTTGCCGTGTAGCATTTTGCATCCTGTCAGATCCGGCAAGAGTCGTTTCAGCGCGTCGGCAGGATCGTCGGCGGTATTCGCCACGATGAAGTGGGCGAATTGCGCGATATCCTGATCGTGACAAGGACCCTGATAGTCATCGTCGTTTTCGCAGAATCGCGACACCTGTTCCAGCACGTCTCCCCACTTTTCTTGGCAGGGAATTAGGACGATGTCGTCTTGCTCGTTGCCGGTATAAGCACCGTGTGCATCGATGTCCACACTATCGGCGCCGATCCGGATTCGGTAAGCCCGGCAAAACACCGCCATGACCCAGGCCCAGATGCCTTGAAATTGCGCGCGATGCGATTCGTCGAGGATCTCGCACTGCACTGCTTCTTGGCTCAAGTGCCGCAAATAGGGCTGCACCCAATGCCCGGCGTCCAACCGGTTATCGACCAGCACCCAGCCCTTTTTCCAGGCCAGCAAATATCTTAAGGCCCCATCGGACTGAAGATCGTCGTCAATCGTCACCAATTGCACTTGTCCGCTTTCGACGGCGGATTGAGTGATCGGATGGTCAACCGTTTCCTCAAAGTCACCAAACAGTTCGGTATCGCAGACCGGCGGCCGTTGGATGCGGGAGACCAGCTGCGTGGGCAGTCGATCGACATCGTTGAGCAAGCGCATCAAGCCGGACTCGCGTAGCACCGGGTAATAGGCCAGGAAATCGTCCGCGCTCAAGGCCGTTTTCAGTGCCGTGAGCTGGCTTTTGATCGCCGTGCCGATCGCTTCACGAACTCGCTGAAGTACATCGGCTTCATCCACCAATTTGTCGCGATCCGGTAAGCGAGCCATGAATCGTTCGCTATCCAGATGCACGATATTGCCAGGGTAGCGGGTGTCCCCGATCCGGTAATAATGGCCTCGATAGACCGGTAGGCCTTGTAAATACACCAGGCAATCCCGGTAATACCGATAGCCATCGAGCAGATTGGCCAAGCGAATGGCGCCGACCGCCGACGCCACGAACTCCGCCGCATCGACAGCATCGACGGCGTGGGGTCGCGGTAACGGGACTCCGTTAAAATGCACCGGAATCGGAAAACCGGCCGCTAAGTCCGCCAAGGTGTTTTCGAGCGAACCGTTGGCGATATCGACCAGCCTGATTTCGGTCAGACCGTTCCAAGCGGTCGCCGGCGAAACCTCCACCGGTTGAAACCCCAGGATATGATCGGTATCGACCGAAAAACACCCGCCCTTACTGGATAAGCCCAGATGCCGGCAGGCGAATAACGCCGAGAGAAAGCCCACGCCAAACGCGTGTTCTTTCGCAATCAATTCCACGTCCCAGCCGGACTCGGCAACGGTCAGCAGGGTGTCGAGCGAATCGATTCCGCAGCCGTCGTCCGTCACGGTCAAGGTGTTGGTTTCGGCGCAGTAGTCGAATGCGACATAACTGGCGCCGGCACGCCGGGCATTCTGCATCAGTTCACCCAAATACGTGGTCTGATGTGTGAAACTCCATTTCAGACTGTGGACTAATCGTTCAGCGTTGACTTTCAATTGTAGTGGTGCGTTCATGATTTTTTCCTCGATGGATGTTGAATTTCGGGGAAACCAAGACGCACCCCTGGCGGGGAATGTCCGTTTCCCCGAGTCATTGGGTTTAAAAGTCGATCGCTGAATTAACGCCGTTTAAATCGCTGGTAGCCTTTAACCAGCCAATATGGCGCATTCACAATGATGGCAACCATCAAAATCAGCGATCCTTCGACCGAAACAAACGCGAGTCCGAGTGTCGCTAATAGCGCAAACGTCATCCCGTAAAATTCGAATGATTTCTTCAAACTGGCTTGATTGCAGTCAATGCCGTGTGCTTGCAGCCAGTTTGCAAGCGAACAGCGTGTCCGCTTTAGACTGAACTGTTCAAGTACGGGCATCACGACGACTCCCGCGAAGTTCGAACGTCTCGGTCGCCAGACGAATCAACGTCGTGCGCCGCTGCGTATCGGTCACAATCCGAATACCGTCCGTGCCGGACAGCTTGAATTGCGACACGATCGGTCCGCCGCAGACGAGGGACAGGCCGTTTTCCTGTTCGTCGTCCAGATTGATATCGCCCCAATCGCCGCTGGCATGTCGGTCCAACAACGCCGTCATGTCGACGCCGACATCGGATAACCGGGCCCGCACGGCGGCGGTGGTTTGTGAGGGGTAAGTCGAAAACATTGCATGCGTACTCATGGTGATTCCTCCTTTGAACAGCGAGTAGCGCAGCATCCCTGTACGGGACAGACTGCGCTCCCCGCCAGGGTGGATTGAAAAAAAGATCGGGTTAATACTCGTCCGGCAACAACACCGTTGTCACCGAGCGGTCGGCTTCGGTAATGACCCAAACCGTGTCCTGCTCGGAAATCCGGTACACCGACATCAGCCGGCCGCCTTGTTCCAATGCAGCGTCGTTCAACGCACGATCCTCGTCGCATAGATCGCCCCAATCGCCGCAGGCGTGACGCGAGAGCAAGTGGCCAGGATCGAGCAACGTCTCTTCCAGTAGGGCGATCGCACCGGGCGTCGCCACGGCGGTGCCGAGCGGGAAGGGCCGTTTTTGCGGTTCGTTCCGGATCAGACGGACGGCGTAGCTATCCGCTATCCGCGCGTCGATCTGGTCCGATAACGCGGCCGTCAAACGCCGAATTTCATCGGTATCGGTATCGGCCGTTTCGGGCAAGGTCACGCGAACCGATTCCAGGATATTGCCGCCTTGACTGTCGTAGTCGGCCGTCAACACCCATTCGCAGCCCCAAAGGGCTAAGTAGACATAGGCTTGCTTCGGTCCGACCGCGGTGGCGTAGCACTTAGTGGCGATGGCCACGCTGTCGAGCGCAATCCAGCCTTGGTCCGTCAAGCATTGCTGTACGGTGCGTTTAATGGCATCGTCAGGGTTTTGTCGGTGGTCTGTCATGGTGTTTCTCCTAAGAAAAAGACCCGACAGGCACCACCCAAACGGGTGTGATACCCGTCGGGGTTCGATAAGGTTTGAGTCGCGCGCGGTTACTGCAACGCGTACCAATAGCGATTAGCTTCGGCTTCGGATAAAAACGCGGCCTTCAGCTTGTCGTTCAACCAGACTTGCCAGGGCAAGTCATCGCTTTCGCACTCATTCACGCCGTGCTTGTCGATCGGCATCGCAAACCGTTTGCCCTGAATGAAGGCGGCAAACACATTCGCTTGCCGTTTGGTGGCAAAGCCGGCGTGGACTTGGCCGTCGATCATGACCGACCACGGATGATCGACGTGCACGCCTTGTTGGACGGCGATGTCGCCGACCCGAAAAGTCGGGTGCTGGTAAAGGGTCCGAAACGGACTGTCGATCCGCACGATACAGTGGTCCAGAATGGCCGGACCGCCGATTTCACCCGATTCGATCAGCAACGGCACCTTGATGTTGCCGCCCGATCGTCCGATGGTGCCGATCACGTCGTTCTCGTCGAACCAGGACTGTCCCGTTGCCGGGTCGCCATAGTACAAACGGATTTTCCGTTGCGTACCCTGGACTTCCTCAAGTAGATCGATGACGTCTTGCGGTGTGTCCTCGTGATAACAGGTGCCGGACGGCAGACGCTGATAGCGAACTGTATTTCCGTGACTGGTCTGTTCAATAATGGGGTTTTGCATGATGTTCTCCAGTTGAAGCGGGAACACCACGCCCCAGTCGGGAACAGACATTCCCGCAGGGATTGATAATGAGGCTCGCCGCGAATGCCGCGAAGAGCCGAAGGTTGATTAAGCGGCTGGGTCTGAATCAGACAACCCAAGCGCTTCTTGAGCTAACGGTATCAGCGGGTCTAAGTCCGACCAATCGATACTGCCGCCGGCGTCTTCACCACGCTGGTAGGCGCCGATCAGACCGCGGCACACCGCCATCGCGGTGCGTTCTTGACGGAGCTTCACCACCGAGGAGTCGGCCTTGGGCCAGACGTCGACCGCTGTGACTTCCCATTGCAAGGTTTCGCCGTCGACTTCCTCGAAGTCGTCGAACAGCAGCGGCATTTGCGGGGTGTCGTCCCAAATCGAGCCGTCGTCGAACGCGGCTTCGGCGATCGATTGGGCTTGTTCCGGACTGTCAGCGACGACGCCGACCACCACCCGGTGCGTGTAATCGAGGGTGTAGGTCACGGCATAGGCCGGCGATCGATGCTCGTCGGCGGCCACTTCGCTGTGGTACGGTTCGATTTCGGCATTGCACGACGGGCAATGGTCGTTGCAGGCGCAACTCCATTCGTCGTCCCATTCGATCTGGCAATAGGGGCAACGGTATTGGTTAAGGTACACAATCTCCGAAACCGGAGCGGGTAAGGATGACATGGTAATTCCCTCCGTGATCGGCGGGAACCGTCACCCCGAGGGATGTGGATCCCGCCAGGGTTAAATAAGTCTTTGCCGCCGGCCGTAAGGACGGACGGTTGCGTTATGAAAAAGTCGTTGTACGGTAATCGGACCTTCCCTTTTTAAAGGTCAGCCGATGAACCTAACATGGACCCGAATCGTTGAATGGGTGAAGTGGCTGGATCGACTCATCGATCCGCCACCTAAACCCCGACCCCAACCCGAACGTAAGCCAATGGCGGTTCTGGTGGGACCTGGTAAACGTCACTTCGACTGCTATCGCAAGATCCTCGCGGATCTGAACGACTACGAGGTCGACGTATTGACGAACATCCCCGATCCCCAAGTGGCAGGACCGCTGTTAGTTCGCATCCGCGCATTTAGGCGGGATACGATTGTCCAGATTGCACCGTTGCTCGATCTCGATGTCGAGCAAGAATTGCGGCGTTGCAACGTGTTTCGCCTGCCGTCGGTGACGACCCGGCTGCACTGATGCCCAGCCCGATTAATGCACAATCGAACCGGTCGTACCTTTATCGCCTTGCAAGGCTTTGCGCAAACCGGCCGCGGGACTGGGCTTTTTAACCGGTGTAGCCAAGGCCGCATCCGATTTTCGCCGTTTTTTCACGGGCTGTTTGAGTAGTGCCTGCGCTTCGGCCAAGCGGCGTTGCAGCTCGGCGATTTGAATATCCGCCTGCATAATCGCTTGGGTTTTCAACTTAACCTGCAGATCGACATCGAGTTTCTCGAGCCGATAGGCGTCGCTTTGGTTGCGTTCCAAAAGGCTCGCCCGAATCGTTTGGGAAAGATCCTCCCAATCCGCTGCGGGCCGTGCGGTTTGTGCGGTAAAGCGCGCGGGTAGCGCGGGCCTGACCGACGGGTTGGCTAAGCGTTGGCTTTGCCAGAACGCCCCGTGTTGGCTAAACCAGAACCGGGCCGTCTTGTAGGTATACCAGATCACCCGGATGGCCAGGATGAATAAGGCAAGCAGAATGGTACCGATGATCAAGTGCATGGAAACCTCCTTCCAAAGCGGAAGAAAAAGCTTCAAACGCACGACCCGGCTCGGGCAGTGGCGCCCGAAGCGGGATGGATAAAGGCTTGTAAACAAGCCGGATGAAGGATCGGCATTGACGCAACCGATACCAGCAAAAGGTGATTTTGCTGGCCGCCTGAAGACGGAACGCCGGCCGTGGCCGGAATCAGCATTCTCGAAAGAACGCATGAAGTCGATTTTGCGATGCGAAGTCCTGGACCACGCATGAGAAAACCGGCTCTTATGAGGGTTGCGTTACTCTAGCCCGATCGCTAGCCGCTGGCAATAGGGTGGCCGATACGGGCAGGACTTCATCGAAATGAAATCCTGCAACGCGTACCGGCACGCTTCAAATCACCTTAAACCGCTCAAGCCGCCAATAGCACGGCTTTGGACAGTTCGAACAGCTGATGCCTGAGTTCGGACACGTGTTGGATGCTGAGGGCGACCGGAAATAAATGGCCCACCTCCACGCCCAAGCCGATACCCAGGGTTTCGATGCCGTTGTCCTGGCACCGTTTTAAGATCGACAGCGTACCCGCTTTATCGTTGGGCACCCCATCGGTGATCACTAACAGCACCTTGCGCGGTTCGCGGCATTGCAGCAATTGCGCCGCGGCAAACCAGACCGCTTGGGTCATCGGCGTGGTATTGGCCGCCGACAGCGAAAAACGTCCGAAACTGCCGTGGACTTTTTCGCCGTGGCGTAACACTTGATGCACCGACGCATCGTCGGCGCCCGGAAAGGCGGTGATCGCGGGATTGACACCCTGGATACTTTCCAACGCCAGGGCCAAGGCCATCGCCGCGTCCAGTGCCAGACTCAGTAACGTGACCGCGACATTATCGATCACGATTTCAGCACCCATACTCTCGGAGGTATCCAACAACAAATGTACCGCACTGTTCGGCGAGACCTGGTGCCCTGATCGGCAAAACACCCGCGTATCGCCCAACGCCAGCTTGGATAAGCGGCGAGGATCGATGCGCCGACCGTTGCGCACGGCTTGCGGCCGGATTTGCCGGTGAGCTTGCACCGCGCTTTGCAACGCGACGCGCAAGGCTTTGCTGTCTTGTGCCACCCGCTGGGCCAAGGCTTGACCGACCAAGCGGCTACCGGTCGGGATGAGCCCGTTCGGTAAGATCAGGTCGTGATAGGTGCCCGGTGCCAGGCGCAATTGCGCTTTCACCGTTTCGAACCAGTCCGGTTCCAGGTCCTGCTCGGACGTGGCACGCAGTAGGTCCATTAAAGACGGCGTAGCGCTATCGTCCTGCTGGGCCGGCTGATCCGTTCCGGACGAAGCGTTATCCGCACCCGCCGAATCGTTTCCAGGCTCGTCGTCCTGATCGGACGGGGCCGGGTCTTCGGGATCGGTCAGGCTTTCGGCGCCGTCTGCGTCTGAACCGGACGATGACGAATCCTCGTGCTCGGTGTCCGTGTCGGATGGATCGTTATCATCCTCGGAGGCGGCGTTGTCGTCATTCTCCGAGTCCGAATCACCGCTAGCCGACGTGTCCGTCGGTTCGGTACATTCCTGTTCGATCATCGCCAAAATCCGATCGGTCAGGTCCAGACAGTCCCGTTCGCAGGTTAAGGCGTTAGGCACTTCGGATAACAGACCTTCCAAACGAATCAGCGCGCCGCGCGGAAAACCATCGCGTAACGCCTCTCGGGTGGCATCGACCAAGGGGGTGAGTACCGCTTGACCCAACACCGTCGCCCTGAGCCGTTTCAGAATGTAGCCGGTTAGGATATTGGCAGGGTGGTCGGTGGCGGTCTGTGCGACGAAGCTCCCTTCGGCGATCATTTTTTCGATCATTTTGGCCAAGGTTAGCCGAGTGCCAGGATAGGTCTTGGTCAGTTCATGCTCGATCCGCACGTCTTCGATCACGTTGCATAGGTAGCGGCGCAGCACCGAATCGCCGTAGTCGATCTCGAAATCCGAAAACCGAAGATGGGCGGCTTCATGGGCCAAATAGCCCCAGGCGACCGTCTGATAATCCGGATCGGTGCCGTCATAGCCCGGCAGCTGGATCGAATGGCCGTCGGTGTACGCGTTCGCGCCGCCGACCGAGACCGGAATGCCAAAGCGGTTGCCGATGGCGGCCGCCACGATGGGAAACGCACGTTCTAAAGTTGAATTCATGGCTTGCTCCTTAAAAAAACCGGGGCAAGCCACAAGCCCGAAGGGGCGTGTCGCATTGCCCCGATAGGGTGGATAAAAAAACGCTTAAAACCAGAAATCGGCAACCGCTTCCGCCGATGGCTCGGAGACCGCATTGCCTCGGGTTTGAGGTTCGTCTTCTCGGTCCGCTTTGGGCGCTTGCGCGGCCAAGGCGGGTGATTCAAGCTTGCCGTCCGAAACGGAAACCGGATTGGTGTAGGTCGAATCGTTCGCTTCTTGATAGCCGTCACCGGTCAGCAAGTCGTCGAACAAGTCGCCAAACAGCGCTTCCGGATCGATCGCGGGTGCCTCGGTCGGTTCGAGCAGGCTGAATTGAAGCGGATCGGCGGCGGGTGGCGATACCGGCGTTGTCTCGTCGCCCAAGGGCGCCAAGGCCTCCGTATCGTCGTCGTCCGTCACCGCCGGCTGCATCGTCAACAAGCCTTCGCCGTGGCGGCGAAGCTGGTCGGGATTGGCCAACAGCAGGGTCATCGCCAGGATTTCCTGCAGCAAGGCTCCCTCGATCGCACCGCGACTGGGGATGGTTTGCAACAAGGTATCGATCCAGCGGACGATGGGCGCTACGCGATGATCCAGAAAGCCCAAGCCATCCAGTTTGTCGCGAATCCGTTTGATCGGCCGCAAGGCATTGCGAGTGACTTGCTCTTTTCCGATCAATGACTGTTCCAGCAACAACTGGGCATCGACAGCCACTTCGTGAAACAACTGGCCGCCGATCGAATCGATTTGCTGTTCCAGCCGCGCGACATCGCCCGGACTGGCGGCTTCCGGTTGCCGGATAGCGACCACCATGAAGTCGAAACCCAACTTCGTGGCCACGTAGGGCATGGGGTCGATTGCCTTTTCGATGATGCCGGCGAAGCTTGGGTGTTTAGCGATCCAATCGCGCACCGCATCGTCGTAGCCCGCCAGGAAACTCGCTTTTTTCGTGGCGAATTCCAAAGCGATTTTTTCAAGTTCCGCCACGATGTCGGCCGTGTGTTCGACCGGCACCACAAAACCGCCCATAAAGCGGGTACCGACCCGTAGACAGTGGCGTTCACCCGCCTTTTTCAGGCGATTGAAATCCGCCAATTCATCGGGGTCGAGCAAGCGCTTGGAGCCTAAACTGGCCAAGTCCTCGGGCGGTAATTCGCTGCCGTCGGCCAGCACCAGATCTTCTTTGCGCAATTTTTTCCGCGCGCCGTAGATGTTGGCGTCGATTTTGACCAGGACCACGCGGTCCAGGATTTGATTACACTGCGTCATAGTGCCTCCTTAAAAGAGGCCTACGACAGCCCCGAAGGGCAGTGTAAGCCCCTTCCGGGTTGATAAAGCCTGGTGTTAAACAGGCTGGATTAAAAATGTAAAGACCGTGACCGGTTAAAACCAGGCACTGTCGGTGTCGCCCAGCGCGTCGAGCAGATCCAAGGCCGGCAACAGCAAGCCCAAGGCTTGCGCCACAGGCCGGATTTGCGCCAGATCAAGACCGAATGGTTGCAACAGCTCGACTTCCTGGTGTAAGTCCGTCGAGAGTTCGCGCATCGCGTCGGTCACGATGCCCACGTCGATGCCATTCCAGCCGGCTTTTTTTAAAGCCGTCAGCCAGAGCCACGGGGTAATGCCGTGTTCTGGATGAATTTGGCCGCTGGTGTCGAAGCTGCATCCGGCTGCGCTCAGTTGCAACAACGACTCCCAATTCGGCCAAGGTGACCCGCTCAGTCCTAGGCCTTGCTGCCATTGGTCGATGCAAGATCGCCAGTGGTGCAAGGCGTGGTTCATGGCGAGCACGTCCGGTTGGGGCGCTCGGCATTCGACCTGCCAATACAGCACCGTCATCTCACACCTGCCAATCGCTACCGAACACGTCTTGCGCCATCCGGTGGATGGCTTCACGTTCGGCCATATCGCCGCGCAGAACCAGCGCCCGATCCAAGGCATAGGCCAGGGCATTCGGAGCACCTTTGTAGTTGGCGCTGAGCCGGGCCCAACGCAACAAACCGCGGGTCGACATGGTGATCGACAGCAGGCCGGATGAATCGCCGCCCCCGATGAAGACCTTGCGGATCTCGTTGGCGAGTTGAATCATGCGTTCCCGAATACTGACGGGCATGGTCGGTACCGCTTGTTCGAGCATCGTCATTTCGTCGGCCGGTTCCGGATAACCCACTTCCATTAAGCGAAAGCGGTCCATGAAGGCCAGGCTTTGACGATTCACGCCTTGATACAAACCCGATTGATCGCCGGCGCCGGCACTATTACCGGTCGCGACCAGCCGAAACTTCGGATGCGGTTTTACCACTTCGTCGGTAGCGGCGATCAGCAATGGCTTGCCTTCGACGATATCGTTCAAGCCGAGCAGTTCGGCCGGGTCGGTGGCGTCGATCTCATTGATCAACAGCACCTGGCCGTGCCGCACCGCGCTGGTCAAGGGTCCATCGATCCATTTCATTGTGCCGTTGCCGGTCAGGATGAATTGGCCGAGCAGATCGTTGAACTCGAGTCGACCGTGACCGGCGACTGCCTGCACGCCCCAGTGTAAGCGGGCGGCGACTTGCTCGATCAGCGAGGTTTTACCGGATCCGGTGGGGCCGGTGATATACAAGCCGTCGCCGTTCGGATTGCCGAAAAACGCCAGCACGTCGCGGAGCGGCTCGCGCCGGAACAGATACGGTTTTTCGACCGGGACAAACGGATTTTTAGAAGGCGTAAAGCCCTCGACTTTCATGGATGCCGGTGCGGGTATGCCGAAGGTCTCGGCGATTGGGTATTGTTGGTACATACTGCCTCCTGATTCAGGGTGAAACCCGAAAAAGAGGCGGACGCCCTCCCGGTGGGGAAGCGAGCCTCCCTGTCGGGGTTGATGAATACGTCATCGCGGTTATGATGGTCTAAACCATTGAGGACACCGCGATGATTCGATTAGGACAAAAACTGCGTTTAAGCGACCGGGAACGCCACGCCTTTCGGGTGATGACCGATCGAGCCACACCGCCAAAGACGGTCGCGGCGTACAATACGGCCTTGAGCGTAGCGGCCGAGGACTTGCGGGAGTGCGACACGAGTGCCGAATCCCGCTTGCTGCAAGCCGTGTTACTCGGCGAATGCCTCCAGGAGGAGTAATTCCGCCAATAACTCGGCTTTGGCTTCGCCGATTGCCTTACTGGCCAGCAGTTGGCGCAAGGTGTCGGTTTGACCGCGATCGATCAGCGACAGCACCAAGGTGGTGGCGATCGCCGGGTTGAGGTCCCGAAAGACATCGGGATGGTTCAATAAAGCGCCCGCGACCGAGGCCGGTTTTAACGCGGCCAGTTTGAGCAGCTTGCCCGCCGTGGACATGAACGCTTCGCGGCGTGGAAATTTAAAAAGGGATTTGAAGTTCATGGTCGTATCTCCTAAAAAATTAAAAGGGAGACACGCCCCCAGCGGGAGAGGTCTCCCTGTTGGGGTGGGTATAGTCATCAAACGATGTCAAACATCAACACCGATCGAGGTTTGCATGATCGAACATGCGGGTAAAGTCCGATTGACCCAAGCGGAATTTCGCCGCTTACAACGTCACAACGCCCAGCGCGGTTACGCGGTCAATACGATTAAAACGACAGCGGAATACGATGCCGCCTTGGTTCAGGCCTGTGCGCCCGCCTTTCTCGCCGATTTACTACAGGCGTTGGAAACGGGAACCAGCCCCCTGGTACGCGGTGAAGTCACCTACGAGCAGTTGCTGAAGGATTAACGCTCCGCGATGCGGGTTAACGCCATCGCATGGAGGCGTTTGAGCAGATCGGTTTCGGAATCGTCTTGAAACTGCCAGCCATCCGGTAGCGCTTCGACAAACGCTACCACCGCTTCCGGATTCGACTTGGCCAGTTCTTCTAACCGTTTAGCGGTTTCCCGCCGATGTTTCAGATCGGTTAAAAACGTCCAAACCGCTTGTTGATGAGTCATGGTGCACCTCCAAAAAACGGGGGCACCGATGGCCCGATAGGGCGCGATGCCCCCTTCGGGTTTTGAGAAAATGCCGTTGATAGCAACGGCCGGATTAAACCGGGTTTGACGCACCCGGTACCACCAAGGACATCCCTTGATCGCCGCCTGAAGACGGAACGCCTGCACTGCAGGATTTTCAGCGTATCGATGACGATAGCGCTAGAAAAGTCGGTTGAGGGCTTGGCTTACACCTTAAAACAAGCCCTGAAGCGACTCAAAGAAACGAACACGACGGAAGTCGTGTTCGTTCGTTGCTAACGTATTTAAAACCAACTGCTTTCCGTCACGGCCAAGGACGCCGGATCAAACGCCACTTGCGCGTTTTTGCCATTGTCGTCTCGGCACGTTACCCGGACCCGCGAGGCCGGAGCCTTTCGGTACGGGGCCAGCTCCGCTTCAGTCAGTTGCGGGAGCAGGGCCGTTAAAGCCGCCTTGTAATCGATACCACCCTGGCTGACGCTTCGACAGACCCGCACGCCGGAATGTTCGGCGATCACGTAGTCGGCCATTTGCGCGACCCATTGGGCTTCGGTCTTGGCTTGCAGTTCGGCCAGTTGGATGGCTTCGGCTTTCAATGCCTCCAGTTTCTTCTGCCGAGCACGGTATTCGGCCGCGAGTTGACGCCATTGAAGCTCGGCGTCGCCTTGCGGCAAATACAAATCCCGCTGCTGATCCTTCGGCGGTTCCTTTTTAGTGATGACCCAACCGTAAAACGTAATCGTCGCGTTGATTAACCCCACCAAAAAAGCGTCATCGCGCGCGATATCGAACACCTTGACATGCTGGTCGTCGAGATAGAAGCACAGATAGCCTCTTTTGGCATCGGCGACCAACAGCTGTTGCTGGACTTGTACCCAATATAATTGGTAGGCGGCCGATTGCTCGCGTTCCCGCACCACCGTTTGGTAGGTACTGGGGTGCGGGCATTTGATTTCGACGGGTTCGCCGTTTCCGGTAATGCCGTCGAACGAGGCACGGATCAGCGGGTACTGATCGCACTCGCCGCACAGGGGCAACAACAGTTCGTCAAGGGTGGTTTCGAACCACTGTGCCGCCTGCGATTCCAGTTCGCGGCCGCGACGGACCAAGGGATGGTGGTCGAGGTTGGCTTCCAGGACGATGCCGACCCGTTCGGCCCACAAGCGCCAAGGCGTCTTGTAAGGCGAGCGGTTCAGAATGATTGCCGCTTCGCTGGCGGTCACGCCTTGCGATCGCCATCGTCGCCACGCATCGCTGCGTTGGGCGATATCGACGATCTTCATTCGAACTCTCCGTCGATCCGGATATGGCAGCCGTGCAGCACACCGTCCAGTCGGCGTTGTTTCAATACCGCATGGCAACGCTGTGCGCAGCGGGCATCGTCGAATAGCAATAAGGTGTAACCGGCCGACAGCGTGCACAGGCCGCCGAAGGTTTGGGCGAGGCTCTCCAAATCGGCGTAGGAATGCCGGCGTTGAAACAGTCGGGTTTCTGTGTCCGGATCGAGCGTTCTATCCAGATATCCAGGCCCATACCGGCGCAGGACAGTGGGTGAATCGTATCGGCTCCAGTCGGTAAAGCTGGGGATCCGGTTGAGGGAGCGATCGAAGGGGGTGATTTCAGTCATGACGTTTCTCCAAGAGAAGAGCGTCACGAATAGCCCACCGGGCGAATCATGACGCCCTGGATGGGTAAAAAAATGAAAAACCGAACAGTGTGGGTCGGCTTAATGGCTAAAGGTTTGGCGAGCCTGCGCTAGCGCCTGGTCTTTCGGCGAAAGTGGCGGCAGGGTCATGCCTTCCGTGTGTTCCAACGCGGGTTTCGGTTTGGCTTTTTCCAATTCCGCGCGGGCATAGATCAAGTCGAGTCCTTTGAAGCGCTCATTGACGAATGCGTCAGCCGCAGCCCAGGCGTTCGCCTTGGTTGTCCGCTTAATCAGGGTTTCAACCGCCTTGATCAAATTTGGATCAAGCTTTGAGACATCGATTTCCTCCGGCTTGACTTCAGCGTGAGGTGGTTGCTCGTTATCGGCGACCGTCGCTGCGTTCGCTGGATCGATATCGATCACGTCGGCACCATCAATTTCAATGATTTTGCCGTCCATTTCCTCGGCGGCATAACCGCATTCTTCCGGAAAGGCCGCCCGCAAAGACGCCGCTTTACCGCATTTGGCCAACTGACCTTTCGGTCGTTTGATCCACATCGCGGTGGGCACTTGCGAGTTCTTACCGCCGGCGGTGCTGTAGGCTTCGAGCCAATAGACTTCCTCGGTAAACGCACAACGTTTGCCGCCGACGATCCGGTAGACCGTGACCGCCACCCATTCGGGAAACGTCAGGGTGACACTGGATTCTTGCCATTGATCGTTATCGTCCTTGTAACGGCCGGTAAAGGTACGGGTGATATCGGGGCCCCAGACAGGCCGATCGATACCCGCCCAAACACCGGTTCGGGAGGCGGTGGTCTGGATTTCCGTAATGGACGGCCAGACGGTTTCGACATTGCGGCCTAGAGCGGCACTCCACATCGGCACGATATGCACCGGCTTTTTGAAGATGTCGAGTTTGCGGGTCTTGCAATAATCCAGGGCCATCAAGATGGCTTCGGGAGTTTTGGCCGTGGGAAAGGTGACTTCGGTCAGGACTTTCCAGGATTGCTCGGTCAGGCCGTATTGCTGCGCGGTCGCCGGCATGGGCAAGTCGCGGGTTTTATCGGGGTTGCGTTGGGGTTGAGCCATGATCGTTCTCCTAAAAAAAGGGGAACGACATTGCCCCACGGGGGATGTGTTCCCCGGTGGGTGAATGGTTGCGCCTGAAAGACGCTGGATTTGAAGACTGAGCTTGACGCACTCAGTACGGAAACGTCAGTTCCCGCCGCCTAAAGACGGAACGCCTGCGGTGCAGGATTTTCAGCGTGCAATTACGCTAAAAACTAGGACCAAGTTATAACAAAAAAAATTGATCGGTGGAAGTGGTATTGGGGCGCTGGAGAGTATCCGGTCGAAAAGCGCTTGTACATTACTTTCTTACTTACTTACTTTATTTCTTGTTATATGCCAAACTAGGGCCGTCGCTAACGATGGGGGGTACACCATGCAAGAAGAAATCTTAGAGTTAAACGCCAACTTGGGCCGCCCGGCCAATATCGACAACGATCAGATTCTCGACGCCGGTAGGATGCTCACCAAGGCCAATCGCAATGTGACAGGATTTGCTTTACGGAAAATAATAGGTGGTGGCGATCCCAAAAGGCTCAAGGAAGTCTGGGACAGGCACAATGCCGCTCAAGCGGTGACGAATGCAGAGCCGGTGGCCGAGTTACCGGTGGAAGTCGCTGAAACCTTGTCCGCGTTGACCAAAGCCCTGGTCGACAAAGTTAACGCATTAGCGCTGGAATTAAACGACAAAGCCGTCAAAACCCAAGAGCGACGAGTGGGAGAGGTGTTAAGGGCGGCTAACGAGCAGCAAGCCCAGGCGGAACGCGAACTGGCCGATGCCTCGCAAGCCGTGGATGAACTGGAAGCCATGCTGGCGGACGAACAGGCCAGGACGGAAGCGTTGACCAAACGGCTGGCCGATTCGCAGGCGGAGAACCAAGCCCAGGCGGTCGAGCTGGCCACTTTGCGCGAACGATTGGAGGCGGCCGAGAAAAACGCGAAGGCGGCGACCGAACAGCATGAAGCCGAGCAAGCCAAACTGCGGCAACAATTGACGGGTCAAAAACAAGCCGCCCAATCTATCGTAGCCGAACGGGATCAATTGAAAACGGAATTGGTGAAAGTGCAGACCAAGGCGGATGCCGCCGAGGAGTCCCGTAAGGACGAAAGGAAACGAGCGGCGGCGGAACTTCAACGAACCGCCGATAAACTGATCAAGCTCGAAGCGGAGACGGACAACGCTAAACGAGAAGCGGGGAGTGCTCGAGAGCAGGTCGCCCAACTAACCGGCCAACTGACAGCCATGAAATCGCAGGTCGAGCAATTAATGAAAGCCATTGGGAATTAGGGGTCTGCAACAGCATCGTGGTTCGATGACTGATGGTCATGTCGGCTGTTGAGCGCAAAGAGCTGGAGGACTGAAAAGCCGCCGTTGGCGACCTTACACAATCGGCCAAAACAGGACATTAAAGTAGATGAAACGAGCTGTTCAATAATGGCCGGTTTGGGTTTTATAGCTGACCACTTTCTTGAGTAAAGGTATGGACACTAGCTTACTTCCAAAACAACAAGTTAAAACAACTGACCCTTAAAACACGGTATCAACATGTAACTACATGATCCCATCTATAGATCGGGTATTGTGCGCGAAGTTGCGCCATTTCCCTGATGGTCGCCAGTTTCGTGCGCGGATAGCGGGATGCCAGAAATCCAACGCATTTAACAAAGTAATTCTAACTAGACTACAGCAACTGGGAGCCCCTAACGGCCCTACTGCTCTTAAACGAACTACTATCATGACTCGCCCCTGCGCAATAGCCTTGGACTTGAGCTTGAGAAAAAGCCTTCTGAAATTAAATACTTAAAGAGCAAATCTCATTCTAAGATTCGGTCACCATCCGCCTCCTAATGCTTTGAACAAGGCCACATGAGTATTCGCCCAAGCCAATTGGCTTTGTGCAAGTTGCTCGCGGCTTTCATGCCAGGTTCGGCGAGTATCCAATACAACTTGTAAGTCAACTTCACCTTCTCGATAAAAAGCCAGTGCTGTATTTGCGGCTTTCGCAGCTGCCTGTTCTGCGCTTTCCAGTGACTCACGCTGTTTTTTTACGCCCTGTGCAGAGGCCAGACTGTCCTCTACTTCTCGTAATGCGGTTAATACTGTTTTGTCGTATAAGGCTATCGATTCTTGATGGCGTTGCTCCTGTGCGTCGATGTTTGCCAACAATCGTCCAGCCTGGAAGATCGGTAACGAAAGACGTGGGCCAAAACCATAAAAACCACTCGACAAGCTGGTGAAATTGCTCAGGTCTTGGCTTTGAAAACCGGCTGCACCGGTCAACGAAATTTTCGGGAACAATTCAGCCACTGCCGCGCCGATCGATGCAGAAGCTGCTGCAACCGTGCGCTCTGCTTGGCGAATATCCGGTCTGCGCTTTAAAACTTCAGAAGGCAGGCCGGGTTGAATGCTGGGGGGAAGCGGGATAGACAGGGGTAAGTTTGCCAGTTGTTGATCCAAACTCCCCGGACTTAAACCGAGCAATGTCGCCAACGCATGGCGGTTGTTCTTGATCTGGGCAACAAGGGGAGCAAGGGTACTTTCAACTGATGACAGTTCAGCATTTACTCGCTGCCTGTCTAGAGCGGTCACGAAGCCTTCGCCGTAGTTAGCCTCGGTGAGTCGCTGTAATTCATGTTGATTCTTCAGACGATCTTCAGCGATTTGTAATCGAATTTGGAGAGCACGGTGCTCCAAATACAACCGCGCAACCTCAGCGCACAGACTGACCTGAATGTCATGCAAGCTCTCACCAATGGCTTCAGCATTGGCATTCGCCGCTTCTTCTTGGCGGCGAATGCCTCCGAACAAGTCCAGTTCCCAACTGGCATCAAAACCGGCCTGGAACAGATTAAAAGGCGTCCCTAAGGGACCTAGCGTTGACAATATGCCGCTGTTGCTGGCATTGTTTCCGCCCTGGATAGAGCCGAGAGCACCGAGCAAGGCATTTGGACTGATTCGTTGCCGCTGGTAGGCACTGGAGGCATTCACGCTAGGCCATCGCTCAGCCTCGGTTGCAGTAATTTGGGCTCTGGCGGCTTGAATTCGGGTTTTGGCCGCCTTCAAATCGAGATTGCCCTGCAACGCGCGTTCGATCAACTGATTGAGCTGCTGATCCTGGAAGCCACGCCACCAATGCGTGAAGTCTTCCAGGTTGACAGTGCTCGGCGATGGGTCAGCTTCAATCCATTGTGATGGGACACTTGGCTGTGGTTTTTGATAATCAGGCCCTACAGTGCAAGCCTCAAGCAGTAACGCGAAGCTAAAGATTGCCAATTTTTGGAAAGGGCCGGTACGAAACAAAACTGTTGGCATGGCCGGTTACTCCTCTGTTATTCCAAACCAAGTTGCATACAAAGCAGGCAAGAACAGCATTGTCAGTACTGTCGCCACCAGCAACCCACCCATAATCGCGACGGCCATGGGTCCCCAGAACACACTGGCGGTCAGCGGTATCATGGCTAAAATTGCCGCTGCGGCCGTCAATAGGATTGGGCGTAAACGACGCACCGCCGCCTCAATAATGGCATCCCGAGGGCGTTGTCCCGCAGCAATGTCCTGATCGATCTGATCGACCAGAATGATCGAGTTACGCATAATCATGCCAGCCAAGGCAATAACTCCCAGAGTGGCCACAAATCCAAATGGAATACCGAAAATCAATAGAAAAGCGGTGACCCCGATCATCCCCAGTGGCGCGGTCAGCAACACCATTGCAGTGCGCTTGATGCTTTGCAGCTGCATCATCAAAAGGGTGACTAAAAGAAAGAGCATAATCGGCATCACGGCATTGATGGATGCTTCAGCCTTGGCGCTGCTCTCAACGGCGCCACCCAGTTCTATGCGATAGCCCGCCGGAAGCTTGGCACGAATGGGTGCCAACAAGGGTTCGATTTCAGCGGCAACATCGGGTGCTTGCGCATCATCGCGAATATCGCTACGCACCGTGAAGGTTGGAAAGCGATCACGCCGCCAGATAATACCTTCCTCGAAGCCGTATTCAATCCGTACCAACTGGCTTAGTGGCACGGCTTTCCCGTTGCGTGCCTGAATGTTGATTTCCCCAAGTAGTGAAGGATCTAGCCGCTCGTTTGGCTCACCGCGTCCCACAACATCAATCAGCTTATTGTCTTCGCGGTATTCAGTAATCTTCAGTCCGGTCAACAGCGTATTTAAGGCGAAAGCGATGTCTTTAGAACTGACCCCTAATACCCGAGCCTTGTCTTGGTCGACCGCCAGGTGAGCCACCTTACTGGGCTCACTCCAATCCAATTGGGCATCTAAAGTATGCGGATTGGCCCGCACCACCTCTGCCACTTCTTCAGCGATACGGCGGGTTTCGTTAATGTTGCGTCCTGAGACGCGAAACTGGATCGGGAAGCCTACTGGCGGACCGTTCTCCAATCGGTTAAGTCGGGCGCGTAGTTCGGTGAAGCCATTGTCGAACTCCCCGCGTAGTCGCGTTAACAACCGCTCCCTCGCTTCTAAATCTTTCGTGAGTACTACGAGTTGGGCAAAGTTGTTATGGTCTTGCTGTTGATCTAAAGGGAGGTAAAACCGAGGCGATCCCGATCCAACATAACTGACGTAATTGACCACATCGGGATCATTAGTCAGCAAGGCTTCGGCTTTCTTAGTTTGCTGCTCGGTGGCATGTATCGAGGAGCCTTGCGGTAACCACAAATCAATCAATACTTCTGGTCGATCTGAGAACGGAAAGAACTGCTGCTCCACCAGCCGAAAGGCACCAATGGACAATGCGAACAAACAGGCTGTGCCAAACAGAACCCAACGCCGCCGACGCAGGCAAACGGCGATTAGCTGCCTAAACCGAGTGTAAAAGTTACCGCTGTAGGCATGGCCCCCATCATGTTGGTCCTTATTATGCAGGTCCGGCAGAATGAGATAGCCGATGTAGGGCGTGAAAATAACAGCCACAAACCAAGAAGCAAGTAAAGCGATGCCGACCACGGCAAAAATCGAGAAGCAATATTCGCCAGCGGAGGATTTGGCAAATCCCACTGGCGTGAAGGCGGCAGCCGTTACTAAAGTGCCAGTAAGCATGGGAAATGACGTTGAGGTATAAGCGAACGTGGCTGCCTTGATTCGATCCCAACCTTGTTCCATCTTCACGACCATCATTTCCACTGAAATGATCGCATCGTCAACTAATAACCCCAGTGCGATAATCAACGCACCCAGAGAAATCCGCTGCAAATCGATACCCACCAACTGCATCACCACGAAAGTGATCGCCAATACCAAAGGAATCGATAAGGCCACCACCAAGCCCGTGCGCCAACCTAGGGACAAAAAGCTCACACCGAGAACGATGATCACTGCTTCAATCAAAGTCTTCATGAACTCGTTGACGGAATGCATGACAACTTTCGGCTGATCTGAAACTTGGAGTATGTCGATACCCATTGGTAAGTCAGCCTTTAGGCGCTCAATCTCGGCCGAGAGACGCTCGCCCAGCGTCAAGATGTCGCCGCCCTTGGTCATAACGACCGCTAAACCAATGGCATCCTCACCTCGATAGCGGAATTTTGGGTTAATAGGCTCTGCATAGGCCCGGTAGATACGGGCGATATCGCCCAAACGGAATTGCTTCCCGTTGGCTTCGATACCAATTTCGCGGATCGCCTCGATAGAATTAAGGTCTCCGCTAACCCGTAGGTAAAGCTGATCACTAACGGTTTCGATGCTACCAGCGGGGTTCATTGCGTTCTGTTCCCGCAAAGTCTCGCTGATCTGTTGCGGATCGATACCCAGCGTAGCCAATTTACGGTGCGAAATCTCAATGTAGATCTTTTCCTGCTGGACTCCGATCAGGTCAACCTTAGCTACATCGGGTATACGCAGCAACTCCTGACGCACGTCATCAACGGCATCTTTCAATTCGGCATAATTGAAGCCGTCGGCGGTGAACGCGTAGATCGTACCGTATGTGTCGCCGAATTCGTCGTTAAAGAACGGTCCCAGGACACCTTCTGGCAGGGTATGACCAATGTCCCGCAGCTTCTTACGAACTTCATACCACGCATAAGGCACCAGCGCATTAGGGGCATAATCTTTGAGATTGACGAAGACAAGGCAGTGACCAGGTTCGGAAAAGCTTTGCACAAAATCCAAGAAGGGCGTTTCTTGTAACTTTTTTTCCAGCCTGTCTGTTACTTGTTGTTCCATTTCGCGAGCCGTCGCTCCGGGCCACTCGGCACTGACAACCATGGTTTTAATGGTGAATTCAGGATCTTCCGCCCGACCTAGCGTGAGATAGGCCATTAACCCGGCAATGACGATTACTCCCAACAGATAAACGACAAACGACTGATGGCGTAACGCCCAGTCGGAAAGGTTGAAAGATTTCATGGCTGCACCTCCAAAAGACGAACCTTCTGGTTGGCAATCAGTTTATGTACGCCGGCCGTAACCACCTGCTCGCCTTCGGCAACGCCGCCCAGCACCGTTACCGCAGTACTGTCATAACCCGCTAAAGTAACACTCCTTGGTTTAACCGACTGAGCATCGGGGTCCACTACCCACACTGTAGGTTGATCTTTGAATGTGGTCAAAGCCGTTAGGGGCAAACGGGCCGATGGGTTAGCTGATGGTGTTTCCACCTGCACAGTTGCGGTCATGCCCAAAGCCACAGTGTTATCAGTACCTGTTAGCGCAATTTTGGCCGTGTAAGTCCGCAATACCGGATCGACACCAGGTGATATTTCCCTGAGCCGCCCAACGTAATGATTTTCAGGGGCAGCCCAAAGACTAACCCGAAGGGCAGAAGCTGCACGTAAATCCTGCAAGCGATTTTCCGGCACGCTAATAATTACTTCTTTGGCATCCGTACGGGCGAGCCGGACAATCGTTTGGCCTGCCTCGATAACCTGTCCGGGTTCAGCTTCGACAGCAGTAATGACCCCGTTAAAATCTGAACGCAGCTCGCTATAGCCTGATTTTCGGGTAGCTTGTCCGTGCAACGCTCGGGCTGAGATAACCTTGGCTTCCGCAGCGTTCACCTGATCCCTCCTACGCTCCAAAGTCGCCTCACTCGCCAGCTCCATTTGTTCAAGATTGGTTAAGTGACGCAACTCACGACGTGCTAAATCTAATTCAGCTTGGGCTGCCGCCAATTGTCCCGCTGAACCCGCTTGGTCAAGCAGAATGTCAGCCGGGTCAATGATTGCCAGAATTTGACCCTGTTTGACAACCGTACCGACATCAACCAGACGTTTAACTAACTTACCACTAACCTGGAAAGCCAATGGATTTTCATAACGGGCTTTGATCTCACCGGAATAACGGACACTGGTGCTACCGGTGTCAAAGTGAATGGATGTGACCCGCACCGGCCGAGGCTTAGGCTCTGGTGCGGGTTCATGAGAACAAGCACTCAAACAGAAAATGAATGCCGCCAAACTTACCCGACTGCGTTGACAAGTGGCTAGGTCAATATGATTCTTCATTTCATCCATCCCTTTAACATAGTGTCGATAATCAAACGAGCGGTATCCTCCAGGGTGCGCCATTCGACCCAAGGATCGCCGTAATTGGCAAAGTGCAACGCAACTGCGCCGTGGATGCTCCCCCAATACGCTTGTGCCAATAAATGCGGATCGGTCAGGTAAGGCTGAAAACTCCCCTGGCTGATTGCTTCGGTCACCGTATCCAATAAAAAGGCATAGGCATCTTGTTGAGGATTGCCGTGCCCCATCACGTCCAAGTCTTCTTCTCGGATAATCCACCCGCTCATAAATAGGAAACGGTAATGATTTGGCCGCTCAATACCGAAACCAACATAGGCCAACCCGATTTCGCGCAGTCGTTCTAATGGAGCTGGGTTTTTTGCTATAGCTTGGAAAGATTCTGCCAGTGTTGCGCAATCAATCATGCACAACTCACGTATCAAGGTATCTTTGTCTTTGAAGTGTTGATACAGGGCCGTCGCGGAATACTCAACTGCATTGGCGATACGTCGCATCGTGACCGCTTCATAGCCTTCGGCGGCAAAAAGCTCACGAGCAGCATCGAGGATTTGACTGCGGACATTCAGGCGGTGCCGCTCCCGACGATTAAGATTCAACATAAACAAAGTTAATTAAGTTAACGTTGTTAGATATTATTACGCCGGTATTTTTTGTCAAGTGAAATATTTGCCAATTTACGAGGTAAAGGTTTTACGAAGGTAGTGTTTACCCAACGGGCAAAATCACTGGCTCAATCCACTAGAGATTGCATCGACTATCACAGCGACATGTATTGGAGTCGAGGGCACGTAGCTTTTATTGCCCGCACTCACAGGAACCTGATCTCGAAAGCCAGTAACATCAAGCTGATGCGATGATCGATCATTTAGCGAGGGGCGGATTTACTGAGTTCGGTTTATAGGTAAGGAATCCATCTCAGAAAGCCACAACCAATTTCAAACTTTCGGAGGATTAAAAACTTTCTTGGGGCTACTTTGGGGCCATACCAAGGAGTTACGAGAGGGGAAGCCAGACTAGACTTATTTCGAAGGGACTGATCGATAGCCTGCTGAAGGCGCGAGAAATCCAGATCGATCTGAAAGACCTTTAGAATTGAAGGTGTCGCCTACGCCTATTTCCTCGGTGTCCGCCGACGTTCGCATCAACGACGACTAATTGCCGATTAGTATCAACATACAAAGCGTGAAGCAAGGGCTAGATCGGTGTGAATGTCCGCTAATAGTAACACTGTGGACATAATTGACTTTTATATGTGATAGGCAGCTTGGGGTCGTAAAGCGCCGGCCAGATCTTCTTTTTCATCGCCCGAAAGCGGTCTTTCCCGATAAGACACCCGCCAAGCAATGCCCAATGAACGTAAATCGAGGTGGTGGCGATGTTTTGTGACTGTGATTAACCGATCGGTTTGAGCTGCCGGTCCCGCAAATGGGCATTGATTTCGTCTATCAGTCGTGGGCGATCGGGACTTGGCGTTGCGCCTTGCCTTTTCCGACTACGTTTAAGCCTTGGATCCAGCCCCGTACCAGCGCCAGTTCCGTTGGGTTCATCCGGCCGCCTTGTCCGGGGTGGATGGGGTCGGCCGGCGTTGTTTCCTGACCAGCTCTTGAAGCTTGCGGCTTTTGTCTTTTTCGGCTTGAAGTTCCGCCTCTCGCAAGGCCAACTGCTCGCGTAACTGGGCGAGATCGGCTTCCCATTTGAGTTGATGTGCATGGCGTTCGCCGAGTTGTTGCATCAACTGGGTAATCCGGGCCTGAGCGGTGGCTCGTTCTAATCTGGACTCTTCCGCCGCGCGCTCGAGCGTCGCAATGGTCCTGGCGTGTTCCTGACGGGCGGCGTCTTTTTCCTGCTCGATGCGGTTCAAGTGCCAACCGTGCTGTTGTTCGAAGCGATCCGACCAAGCGGTTTCTTGCGCTTGAAGCGCGGCATTGGCCGCCGTTAAGCTGCCTTCCGCTCTGGACAAGGCCTCACGAGTCGTCGCCAGTTCGGCAGTCGTCTGGCTGATGGAAAGCCGTGCTTCGGCCAACGAGGTCGACAATTCGGTGTTGGCTTGCCGTAGTTCGGCGTTGTGTTGGTTCTGTTGCGCGCGCTCCGCCGCCCATTGGGCTTGCTGCGCGGCCAATTGTTGTTGCAGTTCGGCGACCAGTGCCCGATCGCTGGCAGCGTTTTGTTCGAATGCTTGGCGCTGTTCGTCGAAGGTTTTATCGGCTTCCTTCACGGCCAGTTGCCACAGCGAGGTGGCGGCATCCACCAACACCGCGGGCATATCCGGCCGCTCGAAGGCTTGTCGGTGCTTGTCGACAAAATGCACGGTCCAGTCTTTGATCGCCCGGCTGATCACGGTCGGACTATTCACGCCGATGCGATCACGAATCGCTTCAATGGTCGGAAAGCGGCCATCTTCCATCAAGACGATATCGCAGCATTCGTACGCCAGGGCATAGGTATCGGATTGTTTACGCATTGGCGGAGCCATGAGTTAGGAAATAGGGGCCATCTTCGCATGAAATTCAGGACATGCAACCGAACAACCCGCTGGGAAGATGCGTTTTAAAAGCATCTAGCCAGCGGGTTGAAAAAATCAAATGCGTTAGCATGGCAGACTCTCAAATCCTGTTAGGTAGGTGAATGTCATGGCTGAAACGCAACCCGAAACCACGCTCTATAGTCGCCCCAGTTTTACCCAGACCTTGGTGCTCAATAGCGAATACACCAAGCGTGTTCACCAACGCTACTTCAGATCGGTGGTCACCGCGCTGTACATGCTCGATACGATTTTGTACGTCATCGGCGAGAAGGCGCATATCGATCAGGTGCAAGCGGGGGTGTCCCAGCTGATCGAAGCTTGCACCAGCGATTTGGGCAGGGAAATCGAGCGTTTGGAGAAACTGAGAGACGATAACGGTATTTCCGGAACGCCCAAGTACAGCAATCCCGGCAGCTACGAGATCGAAATAGTCTCGCCGCAAGTGTCGCAATTCGTAGCGTTGATGCTGAAAATGGACGACGTCATGAAGTTGGTCGATACCTTGTGGCTGAGCAACGTGATTGCGAACGACAAGCGAGCGGACACCGAACATCAATGGCAATTACGGATTCAGAAACTGGCCCGTCGCATCATCAGTTTGCGCACCGCAGCCTATCGGGAAGCCCGAACACGCGGCAAGACCGACGAAGTGGCCTCCGCCCGGCAGGTATTGATCGATAAAGGCATCGACTTGGATGACGACGAGAAGGACGATGCGGATGCGGAACTCGACGCGGCGGCGTCATAGCGAAATGCGCGCGATTTGGGGGGGGGGGCATGCCCTGCGGTTTGGAAAAAACCCGCTGGGAAGATGCGTTTTAAAAGCATCTAGCCAGCGGGTTTGAAATGCGATTTTTGCTATAACGGTTCTCGCTAACGTTCAAGGAAGTCGCTGGCTTCTTAAAAAAATCAGCATATCTAACCGACGCCCGGCAACGGGCCGTCCATTTCAACCCTAAACGGGGGAATCCTCCGTTTAGGGGTTCCTCCGTGTTTTAGGAGGAGCTTATGCAAAAGCGTACAGCCACTGCCAGGCGGGTGTATCCCGGCGTGGAGCAGTTCGATATCTTCGTGATCGATTGGGACAAACTGCCCCAATTCACGGAACAGGAATTCAGCGAGTTGCGGTATCGCTTGCTGTTGGTGATGTTAGGTTCGCTCAAAGACGGACGGGTTTCGGCCGAAGAAAAGTCGGAATCGCGGGAATGGTTAATGAGCGAGGACCTGACGCCGTTTTCGTTTCGCGCTTGTTGCGAATCGGAAGGGGTTGATTACCTGGAGATGCGTGATCTGATTTTGGATCACTTGAAAATGTAACTTACCAACGCATCCCATGTTTCATGGGATGCACTTCTATCGACGGCCTCGAGGAACGGTTCGATGAGCCCAATGGAACATGCTAAACAGCCTGGCGCCGAGACCGAATCGGCCGGCGAGACCCAGCCTTTCAAGATCCGTCGAGTCAAACCCCCTTTTTGCGATCCCGGTTACCACCATCCGGATGTTGCTTGCCCGGTGTGCGGTACCGGCCACTACGCCGATGACGCTGCCGACCGTTCGATCATTGAGGAAGCAACATGAGTCATTATCGCGTCGGAACGATCGAATTCACTGAGGACCACGGCCACCTCCAGACGATCTTGAAACAGGCCTACGCCAACCAACAACGGCCGTTGTGTTTATGCACGGCTCAGGGTGTCGAGCTGTATATTGCCTTTGCTTACGACCGCTATTGGTTGAAACGGATGCCCAATTCCGGCGAGCGGCATCATCCGGGCTGTGATTCTTACGAACCGCCGGCGGAATTGTCCGGTCTGGGACAGGTATATGGATCGGCCATCAAGGACAATCTCGAGACCGGCATCACCCAATTGAAATTCGATTTTCGTTTGGCGCCAGGTAAAAGCCGAACGCCGGTCGCGCCTGTCGAGGGCGAGGAAGCGACCAAGCCGACCAGCATCAAGGCGTCCGAGGCCAAGCTCGGCCTGCGCGGTTTGCTGCATTATCTGTGGGAGCAAAGCGGTTGGCAGCGCTGGACGCCGGCGGCGGATTCCCGGCGCAATTGGTATGGGCTGCGCAAAGCCCTACTCGAAGCCTGTGCCGGCAAAGTCGCCAAAGCGACGGCCTTGGATCGGTTGGTGTTTATCCCGGAAACCTTCAGCCTGGACAAAAAGGACGAGATTAACGCCCGAATCGCCAAGGACTTGGCGTATTCGGACAACCTCAACCGCTTTCGTGTGCTGATCGGCGAACTCAAGGAGGTCAAGCCGGCCCGATTCGGGCAAAAGCTCATCATCAAACACCTGCCGGAGTACCCGTTCTATCTAAACGATCAGACCTACAAGCGCGTAGTCAAGCAGTTCGATACGGAATGGTTGTTGTGGCGGGGTAATGAGTCCAGCCGTCTGATGGTCATTGCTACGTTCTCGATTCGGCTGGGTGGCTATCCGGAAATCGATCAGCTCAGCCTGATGAATGTTTCTTCGCAGTGGATTCCGTTCGAGACGGCCGAGGAACTGGCTTTGATTGACTATTTGGTGGCTCACGGCCGTTCATTTTCAAAATGCCTGCGCTACAACCTGGCCAGATCAAAACCGCTGGCGGCGGCGGTGCTGGTGGATACCGACACGCCTAGCGCGGTCTACGTGGGAGACACCGCTGCCCATGACGAATCAACCGCCGCACTGCGTGACATCATCGCCGAGAGCCGAACCCCGTCGCTGATCTGGGATCCTTTACATCAGGCCTTGTGCGAGGCATGAGGACCGATACGATCATCGGCGTGGTAACGCTGCATTCCGCGCCGGACGACGGCGGATGGTTTTGTGTCGGCAACTTCCAACCTGTGCGGGTCACCGCCGGCGTAAAAGCCTGGATCGAAACGACCGACTTAACCGGACTATTGGCGGCGGTGGTGTCTGATCTGTTACCCCTCTCCGCACAGTATCCCTGGCTTAGAATCGAGTTGGTTTACGGCGCCGGACTGGCGCAATGGTCGGTGACCGACGGTGAGGGTCGAGCGGTGATGGAGACTGCCGTGGCGTGCTCTACTCCGAACGTCGGGCGGCGGTTGTTCTATTGGGCGGATCGGGTTTTCATGGTGGCCGACGAATATTGAGTCAGCAAATTGAGTCTGGGCTGTAACAGTGTGTAGGCGCGGGAGCACCAATCATGACACATCAAGAAGCAAAACAAATTCTAGAGCAATCGGATGCAAAGATCAGTATTGATGAAGATGCAGGAACGGCAACAATCGACGGCGAACTTACTATTGAGGAACTGCACGCTGTTTTGCAACTGCTTGAGTACGGCGCATAAAGTAGAGTGAATATTATCATTTGAGTGCCGAATTATCAAAATACAAAGAAGGTGTATCGCTCTGATCTATCCAACGTGTAGATTCGATGAAGTCCTCGTATCCCTAAATTAATACCACCGGTTTGGCTATTGCATATTCAATTATCCGTGCGATGTTTTTTTCGTGAAATGCACTGACCACCTTAATTCATGCAATAGGAGAAGACCAATGGCAAGCGCAAAATCCAAAGCGACCCAATTACCGAATTTAACGTATTTACCACTGGATAATATTTCAATCCAAGAGGGGTTCAATCCCAGAGTTTATTTTTGCAACAACGAAATGCAGGAATTAATCGCATCGATTAAAGCCGAAGGCGTGTTGCAAGCCATTATCGTCCGACCGCAACCGGGCGGGGACACGTATTGGGTCGTGGCCGGCGAGCGGCGGTATCGGGCCGCCGTCGCGGCGGGAATGTCCGACATTCCGGCCGTGGTGCGTCACCTGGATGACAAGCAGGCACGGCTGCTGGCCACCATTGAAAACACCCAGCGAGCCGATATGAGTCCAGGGGAGGAAGCGGTCGCCGCCAGAAATGTGCTGAGCGATTGCGGGGGCGATAGAGCGGAAGCATTACGGTTGTTAGGCTGGTCCGCTCAAAAGTTCGAGGGGAGGTTGCTGCTGTTACACGCTTCCGTAGAGGTCTTAAATGCCCTGACGGCACGGACGATTAAACTGGGCCATGCCGAGCTACTCAGCCAATTACCGACCGACTTTCAAAATGCGACCTTGGAGAAATTGCTCGAGCATCACTATTCGGTGGCCGAACTGAAAGTGCGACTTAGCCAATTTGCCAGACCGTTGGCCAGCGCGATTTTCGATACCGCCGACTGTGCGGCCTGTCATCACAATTCGCGTTTGCAAGCGACGTTGTTCGATGAGCATGTTGAAGAAGGCCGATGCGCCAACCCGGATTGCTTCTATCAAAAAATTCAGGACACGGTTGAAATGCGAAAGCGCGATCTGCAAGACCGGTTCGCGGCCGTGTTCGTCGACACCGAAAAGCCGCCCCACAGCTTCACGGTCGTCATGCAATTGGGCCAAACCGGGGTCGGTAAAACGCAGTTGGAAACCGGTTGCCGCCAATGCCAACATTTCGGGGCGTTGCTGTCGACCAACCCCGATTCACCGGGGAAGGTCACCGAAGATTGTTGTTTTGAGCTGGACTGTCACAGCCAGAAAGTTCAGCACTATCAGAAAAGCCTGTTACCCCCGACTTCCTCCAAGGCCAGGGCAGGCGCTCAGGCGGCCAGGAACGTAGCGAGCGGTGCGGGTCACCCGGACCCAAACGATCCGGCTAAAAAGCCAGCCACCGCAACCAGTGCCGCCCCGCCGGGTAAAGTGCTCGAACACATCGAAGGTTTCTTCCGCGATACCAGCGCCCAGCACATCGGCCAACACCGGCATGCAAAGTTGTTGGTTAACAGTTTTGCCCTGTACCGACTGATACAAAGCACCTTTCCCAAGGAGGCCTTGCCGGCCGTTCCCGCAACGACGCCAGCGAGTTGGCCAATGTTCGGCAACCTACGCGACTTCATCGACGCCTTCGGTGGTCTGAGCGTTGAAGAAGCGATGGCTTTCAACGAGCGAATGCTGATGCACTTGCTGGGACAGCATGAGCGGACGAATACCACAATGAGCAAAGGGTGGGCGATGGGTTCGGCCGGGGTATGCCGGTTTATGGGAATTGCGCTCCAGGAAGCCTTTATCGTGACCCGCGAGTTTCTCAGTGGCTTTACCAAATCGGGGATGGAGGGCTTACTACGGGAAGCGGTCAATGGCAACGGGGTGGGGTTTGTCCGATATTACGAAGGCCTCAACGAGAAAAACACCTTCGCCAACCTGATGAAACAGAAAAATGGCGAGATATTGGATGAGGTATTCAGTTGCGGCTATGACTTTGCCGGATTCGTCCCGGCTTGCGTTATCCAATTCCTGGGAGAGGATAAATCCGTCGCCGTTACCAACGCCACGCACGCGGTCACGACAACCATTGATGCTTTAGGGTTGCAGGCGACCAACGATACCACTGAGCTGGACTGGTTCGATGACGATGACGAGCGCATCGCCCATCCTGGCTACACATTCGACCCTGAATTAGAGGTTTAACCATGTTTGCACAGTTCGAAGCAATTTTGGGCGATGGGGAACGCGTCGACTTCTCTATCCGCCGGCAAGGCGATCGTTTGACGGTATTAATTCAACCCTGTTTCAAGGGACCGGAACCCGCGATCGACGACCCGCAATTGGAACAGGTCAGAGCCGCACTGTCGATGCCGCTATGCGTCACCGATACCGCCGCGAATCTGGACCGGGAGTTTCCGTCCTCTTTGTTGCAATACGTGGGCGGGGTATCGGACGGCAAAACAGCGTTGAGTCAGGCGCTATCCCGGATCAAAGAAGCCGGGAAAACGGCGACAACGTTGGTGGCGCCGAGCACGGCAGGGGAGGCCCAGCCCACCGAAGCCACCGCCGAGCCGCGCGAAAACGGCACGGCGGCGATTGGCGCCCATTCTTCAACCGCTAGCAAAAGCTTATTTTGAGGAACACGACATGACCGATGCCATCGTTATCAGACCGACCCGCGTCTTTAAAATGGGCGCTATCCGACTGGAGGACCCCAACCCGACGTTAGCGCCCGCCGAAGCGGTCAAGCTTTATGAAAAAGCCTATCCGCATCTGGCCCATGCCGAGCTGGGCGAGCCGCAACTGATCGGTGAGGAATTGCACTTTCCCATCAAGACCCATGACGTTAAGACCAAAGGCTAAGGCGGATCACCTCGCCACGTTGCGCCAGTGGGCCAGCGAAGCGGCCACGACCGACGACAACCCGACACCGGAGGTGATGCCATGCTTTTTATTCCAACTTCGGAAAAAGCACCGTGGGAAGCGCTCGGCGCTGACCCAGGTCGACGCGCGAACCTTGCCCCTGATTTGAACCCGATGTTCAGGGAAATCCATTTGGACTTCGACTTACCCGCGCTGGTCAGCGAGATGGTCGAACAGCAATCGATCGCGTTATTCCGGCAAAACAGAGCGGTGTACAGCACAGCAATCCTATTGGCGCATGAAATGGGGGTGGTTTCGCTCGACGAGGTTGACACCGGCTTTGCTGGCGGACCGCCAGCCATCACCGAGTTATACCGGGAAAGCTTGCAGCGGATCGATGGGCAGCTTAACGCGCTCGCTCAAGCGGTGGTTGGCGAGGATGACGAGGCGTTCGAAACGATCGGTTTCGAATTCAGGGAGCGGGATCGCTCCCTGAGTGACGGGCGTCACCATCAGGTCGATCTGGTATTGGCGGTCAATCCGCGTTTCACGCCGTTGAACTTGGTCGAGATAGCGCTGGATCTGGCGAAGGTGGTCATTGGCTGTCTTCACTATATCCAACAAGCCGGCGGAATCGGCCTCTGTACCGGCGACATTCAGCGGACCGGCGTGGGGTTCTATCTCGACGAGGAACTGACCGCACTGCAAAACGCGTTCAATGCCGGCGAGGCCGGCAGCGATCGGGAGTTGGCCGAGCGGTTTCTCGAAGAAGCTCGGCCGCCGTTCAACGAAATCACCGATGAGGTCGATTATTTGGAAGAGCGTATCGGCTTGCTACGGCAGATTATCGAACACAACCCCGAGAAGGCTTTCGGCGACATACCCGATTTGAAGGGGATTCGCCGGTTTTTTAAAGCCCATAAAACGCAAGCCGTCTATGTCGACCATCTCTGGTGGCCGTTCATTGCCGAAACCCTGGCCTTTAGTCGGTTTGTCGAAAACATTAAGCGGCGCCATCCGCCCGAGTTTTCGATCTTCGAGGCTGATTTCTTTTATAGCGATTGCGGGATTGGCATCGGTCATGCGGTGGGTTTTGGCTTCGACTGGGAGGAAGAACTCGTCGCTCAGCTATACGAAGATATTGCCAATGCCGGCGAAACGCCGATGAGTCACATGGTGGTAGACCCGCTTGCATTAAGCGCGACCGTTGAGAAACTGAGGATACTGGCTAAAGCGCGAGGTTTACTGCGGTTGGCCGAAATCATTGAACTCACACAGCAAGATTACGATGACTGAATTTTTTGCACACTGCGTCGAACCGTCCGCCCGGATTCAACCGTGGACCGCCATCGTCATACACGAGTTGAAACACCAGGGGGCAGGCCCCTATAGCAACGGCACAAGCCAACTGATCGCCTCCGCGCACGATTTTTTCAACGACGGTGCCGGCCAGCCGACCGTGGGCGCCGGCCGGTTAATGGGCCGTCACGACCTGGAAAATTTGCTGCGGGAAATCCTGAATCGCACGGCCAGGAAAGCGGAATTATTGCCCGCGTCGGTGGTGTCGGTCAGCCATACCCATATCGCCTGGACCACGCCGGCGGCGGTGCGGCCCATGTTGTTTAAACCGGTAGGCTTGTCGCCGCAAACGCTTAGGGTACCTTGGCCGCGCTTGCTGATGGTGGCGAACAGTCATGGGCAGCTCTCGGTCGCCGCGCTCGCCAGTCGCCGGCCGGTCGCTGCCGGCTCGAAGCTTTACCATGCCCCGCTGATGAATGTCGACCAACAGGGTAGGGTGTGTACCGGTAATGCGCTGTTGCCGGGCTATTGCGATGGCGGCAGCTTACCGGCCTGGGAAGCGGTGATGTTCGAATCGGCCTTCACCCACGTCAATCATCCGCACAGCCTGAAAACAGGGCAGCCAAAACGGGTGGTCGAAACCAAGGACGCCTTTGGATTCTGGTCGGACTTGGCCCGGCAACCCGTGGAGCGATTCCCGAACCGCGCACTCAATCCGCTCAAGCTTTCGGTCACGGATTTTATCAGCCGACACGCCTAGATCGCCAACGATGATAACGGATACCTATTTAACCGATCCGCGCGACCGGATTTTATTTGGCGAAACGCCGACCTATCTGCAACCGCTGTTCGGTGACAAGCTGCCGGCGCCGGCGCTGGGCAAGCACCGCTTTGTGATGGGCCAGGAAGGCGTGGTGCTGGAAGCGGTGAATGAGGTGCTCGAGGTCAGGCTCCCGGTGGCCCGCTCGATCATCCCATTGCCCTACGGCGCGCTGGGTGAGCAAGGGATTCGACTTCGAAACGGGCCAATACCGAGACCAATATTAGAAACCATCGAGTACAAGGCCGCATCGGCGTGCCCCAACGAATGGGCGGGCTGGGTGATTTGGGATGTTGTTCAGCAGCGCTACGCGCTGTTCGAGCCGGCGATCCTCAGCGTCGGATCGGGGCATGTGTCGTATCGCAATCGGATACCCCGCCACGCCGTGCTCGTTATGGACGTGCATTCGCACGGACTTCATCCCGCGTACTTCTCCGAAACCGACGATCTATCCGACCAACAAGGGTTTTACGTGGCCGGCGTGATCGGCCACTGCCAGGGGCCAAAAAGCTACGCCTCCCGAATGAACGTGAATGGACATTTCTTCGATGGCGTGGATTTCAGATCACTGTTCCAATGACAAAGGCGATGGCTTTGACCATTCGCAGGACGATTTTATGGGGTCACTATGAGTCAAACGCATTTTAATTTTTATACCCCGACGGACTGGTTGGATAAGCGCGTGAAAATCGCGTTGATCGGTATCGGCGGCACCGGATCGGAAGTGCTGACCAGTTTAGCTCGCATCGATTATGCGATTCGCGAATTAGGCCATGAAGGCTTCCATGTCACCGCGTGGGACGGCGATCGGGTCGAGCGGCCCAATATCGGCCGGCAAGCGTTCTACCCGGCCGATTTGGGCCATAACAAGGCGGTATTAACCATCCAGCGGATTAATTTTTTGTACGGCCAGGATTGGGTCGGTATCCCGGACATGTTTGGTATCGGCCGCGATAAGCCGGAAGCTTTCGATCTAGTAATTACCTGCGTGGACGTGGCGCAATTTAGAGCCGATTTGAGCCAAGCGTGCCGGTCGAAATATTGCCGAACGCTTTGGTTGGATACCGGTAATGGGTCGCACACCGGGCAAGTGATATTAGGTCGTTTATCGCATCACGCCGAGAATCCCATCACGTTGCCCTCCGTATTCGATTTTCACCCGGAATTGGAGGGCATGGAGGATCACAATACGCCGTCTTGCAGTATGGAAGAAGCATTAGCCAGCCAAGAATTACCGATCAACCGGGCGATCGCCAATGTGGCCATGCAATTGATTTGGGGCTTGGTCAGACAAGGTGGATTAAACTGGCAAGGAGCTTATCTTGATATTACAAAAGGCTCGCAGATACCGATTAATATCGTCTAATTCTTTCTCGGACAATGACTATGAACCGGTTTTATCGTATAGTATGATGCTCGTTTATTCCATGAATAAAGATTCTAATGTGCGATATTTATATGGAACGCCACGATGAGGCATCGAATGTCCATCGATTCTATACCTTGACCGTTTCGCCCGGTATTTTTGACAATTGGTCGTTGGTGCGTGAATGGGGACGAATTGGATCACCAGGAACCGTGCGCTCTAACTGGTATCGTTCGGAAGAGGAAGCGGTTACTGCTAAAAATGAGTTACTCAGCGCAAAACAAAAAAGAGGCTATTTATTAGTGGGAATATTTTGCTAGGCTTTTTCCGCTTTGAAAGGATTGTGGCAACATGCAATCTGTTTTTTTAACTGTTATCGATCTAAGGAAATGTAATGTCTGTGTTTGAACTTGAAAGTAAATCGGAAGCTGAATTAACCCGTCTTATTCAAAACGCGAATCAAGAACTTCAGGCGAGAATCAACGAGAAGCGTAAGGACGTGATTCGCCAAATTCGCGCGTTAGCCGACTCCATCCAGGTCACCGTGGAATTGATCGAGATTTCCGGCAAGGGTTCGATCGCCAGCAACAGTAAGGTCGTGGCCAAATACCGTAACCCGGCCAATGCCGCTCAAACCTGGACCGGTCGCGGCGTGGCGCCAAAATGGATGCAGGCATTGCTGGAGGCCGGGCGGGACAAAGCAGAGTTTGCGATATGAGATATCCGGTCAATGCGCGGTGCAATGGGTCCCGATACGCGTAAAGATCGACGTATGACCAGGCGCCGCACGTTCTTGGTGTCGATCGGCGTGATCGTCTGGCTGGGTCTAAACGGCTGCACGTCGCATATTACGCTAAAACCCGATGCCGACGATAAGGCAAAGAATTACGCGGCCTGCCGGGAACGAGCCGATAGCCTGTATGCGGTGACCCCCAGGTACCCGACCCATAGCCGCTATCCTTGGCGGACCTATTCGCCGTATACACCGGGGTTTCGGTTCAATATGGGGGATAACCTGGACGACGGCGATCTGGATGTGGCCGCCGTTGGGAAATTGCCCTGTTTTCGGCAGTCGCCGCCCGCCGGCGTCGTACTCGACGAACGCATCTGGGGGCAGATTCTGAGAGAACGCGAGTTTTTGACGACCGGCGAATATTTTCAAATGCGCGCTCTGTGCGGCGATCGGTACCAGTTTCTCGATGAATGTCCGGAATATCAAATCCGGGCTGATTTGTGCCAAGAAAAAGGCCGCAATTGCAAGCTTGACATGACCGATCTCACCGACGAAAACCGGAAAATTGCGATGAATGCCTATTTGCGGAGCTTGCTCATTAGAACCTTGCGCAAGGAAGGGCGCATCGATGATAAAGGCCACATCATTCGCGGTAATAGGCCAAATTACCTTCAATGAATAGAGAGAAGGACTGATGAATCAGAATACAATTTCTAAACTGAAAAGAGTCGCGCCGATTTCTTTGATAGTTGCCATATTGTTCGCCATGCGCTATGGCTGGACGTTATTTCCCACCATAACCTTGATGCTATCGGTATTGGTATTGAGCCTAGGTAACTAGCAAGCTGGCGATTTTGATGCACGCCTTATGCTGTCCTCGATAATCCTTGCTGCCTCAGAAGCTATCTTTCCGTTTTAAAAATTCGGTACACGTCGGCTGTCCGTCACTGCCAATTTGCCATTGTGCAGGATAATCATCCTCCTCGATTTGATACAGGGCAGTCTTGCCTGGAATTGTGCAATGCGTTTCCAATTGACACCGCCAACAATATTCCGACATGAATAGATCCCCTTCCGTCCCGTTGCTGGGACGGTATTTCTGGCCTGCATCTTCTTTTAGTATTTCAGCTTGATAGTCCGGAAACATCGATACCTCACGTTGACCAACGGTTTAACACCCAGTGAATTTCCTTGAAATTAATCTTGTGGCCTGGAATGAAGCTTTCGGTCTGCCCCGACTGCGCCAGGCCGGACGAACCAATGTCGCCAATGCCTTGCAATCGCATGTTTTCTCGAGCAACCTCGAAGCCATCGGTATAGCGCACCAGAATCTCCAGGCGCTTTAACGAGTCCGGCTCAATGTCCTTGGGTAAATACAAATCGCAGCGGCCGAACCCGCCGGCCCTGGCCACCCGGCCGCGAATTTGATGCAAGGTATTGAGGCCAAGCCGTTCCGGATGCACGATGACCACGTGGCGTAGTCGTGGTAAATCGATACCGGTCTCGATCGCCGTGGTGCTGATAAGCAGGTCGGCGTCGTTGTCCCGCATCGCCTGCACGGCATTCAGTTTGTCTTGATCCGACAAACGGCCGTGGATATAGCGCACGCGGCCTGGAAAAACCGCATCCCATAGTGTAAAGGCTCCTTCGGCCGATTTACGGTCTTTGACCCACTCCGTTGACGACTCTGCCAAGGGGTAGACGACCAGGGCTTGATGGCCAGTCTGGATAGTACGCTTAAGGGATTCGAACAGCGGTATGCGGTGCGCTTTGGTTAGTAATCGGGTTTTAATGGTTTTATCGACATGGGGCCTGGTTAAGCAGGAAACGGCCATGCCGGCAAAGGCCACTAACGCCGCCGTTCGCGGAATACAGGTCGCCGTGCAGTTAAGAAAATGGGTGTGCTCGCCAATAAGTGACCGAATTTGAGCGAGCCCGAACTTCTGCGATTCGTCGCAAACCAGAAAATTGATTTGCTTATTCGGCGGCAGACGATGCATGAGTGCTGTGGTACCTACCATAAAGCGAGCTACGGATGCCGTTTGCGCTTGGTTACCGAGGATCAAGGCCGGTTCGAGATCCGGCCACCACCCAGCAATGGCTTGTTGCGTTTGCACGGCGAGCGGCTGATTCGGGCATAACCAGGCTACCGTGCCGCCGGATCGAAAAACCGCGGCCGCGGCGGCGGCGGCCACATAGGTTTTTCCGAAGCCCACGTCGGCGGACAACAAGCGGTTCATCGGGGTGTTCGAACGCAAGTCTCGGCAAATATCCTCGACCACTGCTTGCTGCTCCGGGGTGGGTGTTAGGGCGGCTTCCGAGAACAATTTAGCGGGCAACGCCGGGGAGATCGATATGGCCGCATGTCCATTCACTGGCCGTTGCGCCTCACGTTTCGCACGACTCAATACATGGCCTGTCGCCACCAGCTTGAGCAATTGAATCGCTTTGCCGCCTAATTCCACTGTCGCTGGCTGATGGATGGCAGTTAACAAGGCGGAAAGCCTGCTATCCCCATTGCCGTTGAGTACCAAGCCGATTTTTTCCGATTCTTCGGCCACGCTCCAATTCAGATCCTCCAACAGCTTTTGAGCACAGGCCGGTATCGCCTCCGGCAACAGGGCTTGCATCGTCTCGAATACCCTAGCGGAATGGATGACGCGAGGTTTTCCTGGATAAACCGGTATCACCCGGCCCAATTGGGTTTCATCCACCCATTCGGGATTTTTGAGTTGCGGTCGACCCGAAAAAAAACTCATCGTTCCGGTCATGGCCACGGTGCTATGTTGCTTGTCGGCCAAAATGGGTAGTAGGTCTTTCGTCCGACCGAAAAAGGTGGCTTGTACCGTTAACCCTGATGTGTCGACCAAGGTCACAATCATGCGATTCGGAACGCTGTCCCGCACGACGCGATACTCCGTTAATACGCCACGAACCACACAAAACCGCCCTTCTAACCAGACGCGAAATTGTTCGACAATGGCTGAATCGCGCAGATCGATATAGTGTTTAGGCAGTAATAATGGTAATTGCCAAAACTCCAAAATACCGAGCGTATTTAATTTACCGAGTGGTGTCGCGTTCATAGAGAATAATGCCCTGCTAAAACATAACTCAATCTTCTCACGACTTAGCAAGATTGCAACGGCTAGTTTTTGATGTTCCTTTTTTACGTGACGGACAAATACTTTGTAGTGAACGTTCAGAATCATTACCCATACCGATCCTGGTTTTTATTCTCTATTGCATATTCACAGAACGCTATTAATTTAATCGCAAAACTGGCGTGGTCGTAGTCAGTTGATTCACTCCCCCTTATCTTTTTAGCGAGCGTACCATGACTTCAAACAATCCGTTGGTCGAAGAAAAACACTTTCCATTTTATTCAGGGCCAGGCGTGGCTTTTATCACTCTGTCGACGAACGATCTGTGCTTTCAAATCCTGTATTGCCCCTACATGCTAACGAATCACCCCGTGACCACGGGCTACCATCCTTTGCAAATTCGATTAGTGAAATGTTTTATTGGCGAAGTGAACGCTAGCGAACCGATTGCTGAGTTTGTCTCATTATTGGATGGATTTGAAGGGGCGAAATCCATCGTGCATTCCTTGATAAACAGCCAGCAGATATCCCCATAATACGCGGTTGCATTATTGAGATGCCGTATTAGATTGACTTCATCATTTAGAAAACTAAGGATAATTTAATGACTTCGCCTTCAAGCCTTGAAAAAACGATGACCGATCGATTGAATGAAATGGTCGAATCGCGTTTCGAGTTGATTAAAAACGCGCAATTTTTGTCTATTTTAGGCATCGATAATAAAACGACATCGCCTTATTACATTGGTCATTGTATAGAGTCTGTCGCTGAACAAGCGATTAATGAGCTATGCCAGAAACTCACGCGGCAACACGCCAAAGGAACCCCCGCGAGAATTCATGTTGAGACTGGCCTCTACAAAGTGATCTCCGATCGATATAGCGATCATTCAATTCGAGAATATTACATCCGTCATGCAGAAGGTAGTTTGGATGACGACAAACAGTTAGTTTCGGTTTATTTGTCTCACGTTGATTTCGCTGGCATCACCCGGTCCATCGAGGAACAGGTTAAGCATTTGGAAAGCGCTGGATTGTCGATGTTGGCAACGAGTGTGGTCGATGAATTCGGCTTGCGTTATTTGGATCGACATCATTCCTTTCATGCCAAAAACGGCTGGTTCATTTGCCAAACCTATGCGCCGAATTGGAATCATAGTTTTGATAGTCAATGCCAAACCCGCTACAGCAACATTCTCAGTGCGTTTCGATGGATACGGGAAGATGCCGGCATTGATTTAGAGCCCAGTTTCTCGAATTACGTCGACGCGGTAAAGGGATTAACCTATTCCAATGCTCGAATCGAATCGCGAACCGTATTCGGTAAAGGCTCTTCGCTACAAATCGCCTGTTTCAAAGACAAGATCGAGTATCGCTTCACCCGCAGCGCGTTTGAAGCGTTAGCGGCTTTTTTAATGCTGAATGGGTTCGTGCCTCAAGCGACCGCTATTCTGGCCAGAATGAATACCTTGCAGGCGGCATGATGGCGACGGTGCATTTACCCGCTGAGTTAGGGCGGCTGGTTTCCAGGGGTAGCCAGGCAGAGAAACCCGGCTCGCTGGCCGGTTTACATGCGACTCGCAAAGAAACGTTGTCTCAGTTTTTTACGCCGGCCTGGCTTGCTCGTTACCTCTGGGAGGCCATCCAGCCGGCGTTCGATGCCGAAGAACGTTACCGCTTGCTCGACAACAGTCTCGGCAACGCCGGACTATTTCGGTTTGCCGATCCCAAGCGCTTTCATTTGTGCGGCTTGGATGTCGACGAGACGTTGTTAAACGAAGTCATTCGAATCGTCGACACCACCGACTTCGAAACCGATTTCATCGTTGCCGGCATGGAGGCTGTCGAACTGGACCGATTTAGCGCGGCGCTGATTAATCCGCCGTTCTCGATCACGCTATCCAGCCCACATATGCAGGCTTACGAAGGGATCACGCATTACGGGAAACACGGCCCCAACACCTCGGCTTTATCCCATGAATACGCACTCGCTCAAGCCCTAGCCCATTGCGATATCGTCGCGGCCGTGGTGCCGGCCTCTGTCATGGCCTTAGTCGAATCGATCCCGGCCTACCGTGCCCGGCTCCGGGCGGTATTCGTTCTACCCAGCGATACGTTTCAGGCTGAAAATGTCGAATCGGTGAGCACGGTATTACTGATTCTCGGCTCGGAAGACCATCGCAATCCGGCACATGGTCATCGCATTGTTCGGGAAACCATCACACCCGAATCGATACCGCCTCATTTGGAAAATTTGTCCTGCCGTACCCGTGAAGCGTTAGGGAAATCGACCTTCCCGATTCGTCCCGTGTGGGTGGAAAGCCGCAAAGCGGTCGTGACGACGCCGCTCAGCGACGATAAAACGGTGATCCTCAATCGGGCGGGACGCTGGATTAAGCTCAAATTTTGCGATGGCGCCACCGAAGGCCGGGTTATGAATGCCTTGTATCGTAGCCGTCTGTATTCGACAGAAATCCATCGATACCCACGATCGACCCGCTATGCTGGTCAATTTCAACTCAATTTGGATGTGATTAGCCTACAGTCGGATCCTTTCCTGGCTTTGCGCCAGGTCGCGGAAACCATCCGCGCCGCCGGCGGGAAACCGGTTATTTCGCAACAGCTCATCGGCGGCCTGAAAGCGATTCTGCGCGAAAACGCCAAAATGCAAATCCCGTTCGGCCGCACGGCATACCGGAAAGGGGCTCCCAAATTTAGCGCCGTGGCTGGCAAAATGGGTTTCATCAATCCCGCCGAGCCGGCCTCCGTCGTACGCAAAGGCGATACGGTCCAAGCGGAACGTCAGGCGTCGGGGTTTGCTGTCACCACGTCGCGCGGTACCTTCACCTGCGATGAGGTTCGCTTTTTCGATGGATTTCTCCCACAAAGCGAGGTGATCGATGCCGGCTACTGGGAAACAATCTACCCGCCGATCGAGCAGAGCTTTCCGGGCGATATCGACCGGTTAAAAGTCAAGGCCCGCGCTTTAGGCATAGACCGCTGGTTAACCTGGGATTTTCAGCTAGAGGACTTATGCGAATTGGCGTTTAAGCCTCGCGGGGCGATCTGTGCTTGGCAAATGGCGCTTGGTAAATCTCGGCTGGCCATTTCATTGGCCTTATTACTGGAGGGAAGGTCCCTCATCGTGCTGAAGTCGCGCTTAATCGCCGAAATGGAGAACGAACTTATAACATTGGGTATTCGCGATTACACGATCATTCGGGAGAGGGCGGATCTTTCCGCACTTAACAAACTCAATGTCATCAGCTATGAACGCCTAAAGCGCCCTTTTGACCCACGCTATCCGAAATTAACCCTGGCTAAAGCCCTGCGAAAACGGATTAAGAACGTGATTTGCGACGAAGGCGGGCTGCTGGCGAATCAATTTTCGCAGCAAAGCCAAGCGGTTTGGTGCTTGGGCGCCAAACGTCGCTATCTATTCGATGGCACGCCGTTTCCTAACTATGTCAGAGAATCGCAAAGCCTGGCGGCCTTCACCGCCGGTCAGGAGCGAGCCTATCAGCCTTTTTCATTGAAGGGCGGCTTTCTGGAACGGCGATTGTTCACCAGCGCGGAATTTCAACCGACCGGCCGGGATGAATTCGCCAAACGCTATGTGACGCTGGAATGGGCCACCAACGAATTTAAGGACACTCACGAGCGCGGCGCCAAGCGTGAAATACCGAAAATCAACCCGGCCTATCTGGACGATTATCGGGCGTGGGTCGCGCCCTTGGTCAAACGCCGCGTGCAACAAGAGCCGGACGTGGCCAAGCATGTGCGCTTTCCGGAGCCGATACTGCACCCGCCCATTAGGGTCGAGTGGGCAATCGATCATTTAGTGCTGTACATCAAAACCGCCGAGGAATTCGCTAGCTGGTACCGGCAATACGCCAAGGCGCAGCAAGATAGGCAAAAAGCCCTCAATTTGACGATGATCCTCGCGCGGCTGGAAGCCTGTTTCAAGGCGGCCAATACGCCGAGCATCGTCTCGGGCTACGGTCGCGGTTTCGCCGAGCTGACCACCAAAGAGCGGGCGTGTATTGAACTGGTGAAGCAGCAAGTCGAACAAGACTTGAGGCCGATTGTATTCGCGCGCAATCCCTTGGTGCTGCGCAGACTGTCTAAAGCGTTAGACCAATCCGGGATCAGCCATTTGGTGTTTTCCGGGGAGGAAACGATCGACAAGCGAATTAGCCGGCTAAACGACCGCATCCGCAATGGCACCGATCAGGTCATGCTGGCCAGCTTGGGCGTCACACAAGACGGATTGAATTTGCCGATGCTCAATAGTGTGATCTTCTACAACCGCAGTTATAAGGCGAGAGAAGAAAGCCAAGCCATTTACCGATTAATTCGGCCCCAACAAAAACATCCGGTGAATTGTTATTTCCTGGAATTGGCTGGCAGCATCGACGAGTACATGAGTCAATTGGTCTCGTGGAAGAAAATGGCCAGCGAAGCCGGCTTGGATTACGGCGATCAGGTCGACGGCGCCGATTTTGTGCATTTCGACGCGTTCATATACCGCTTCATCAACTCAATTCCGGAACTGAAAGAAACCTTGGCTTGCATTAAACGGGCGGCGTGAGAGGATAACTAAAAAAACCGATCTATTTATCAGAATTATTAAAACCGCTGGTTATGCGGTTGTTCACTTGTACATACGGAGATATGAATTATGTTTTCGGTTAGTTATTATTTCCAACCTGCCACTCGTCTATCAGACTATGAGATGAATAGCGCACACCCTCATAGAATATTGAATGGCGGCGGTTCTGGTGGTGCGAACGATTATCCGGACGAGTTGTGGGCGTGCGCAAAACAGCGTCATGCGGAGGTGTTGGCCTTTGCCGATCAATGCGTAAATAAACCGACAGTCCGGTTTGAATGGAAAAAGGGCTGGCCGGCTGGATATGCTGTTTGTGAAGGTTCGTTTTGCTCCCTTGATGGTCACCCCGAGGAAATATCCATGGCTGTAATACCGGACAACAAAACACCAAGAGTCCGTATAGAAAGTTAATAATGAATGCTTTAAAACCATACAAAACCATTAAAGAAATTCAGATAGTGCCTGATGAACATGGCCTCGCTGAAACCGTCTATATTCGGTTTTCTGGACTCGCCAAGGCCATCACGGCTAAATGCCTCGAGCTTAGAACGGACGAACATGGTAATATCACTTATCTTTTGTTAGATAGGTTGATTCATAGCGGTTCTGATATCGGTTTTGAACTGCGAAAACCTGATCACGATAATATTTATTATGCGGTAAGTGGGTGTTATGTTAGCGAATTATTTAGGATTAATTAAATTTAAACTTAAGAGGTATGTATCTTATAGCGCATTGTCAGACCATTTTAGACGTCTGATATTAGACTACTCGCCTTTTCGCGCCGTTTATGTTGAGAATCACGATTCGATTGGATGCCTTACACCGTGGGCAGCCATCAAGGAAGCAAAGGATTGGAAACTTGATGAAGAACGAATCTGGGAGACGGATTGTGGCGATTTCGATGTACGCTTATTTGGTTTCCTTATTAAACGGTTCTGATGGAATATCAATTATTAAACTCTGTATTTCTATATAAACTAATGAACGGCTAATGAAACTAATAGTTGTTATTCTAATTTCGATTGCTATCGTTTTCGCCGCGTCCTTAGTCTTAGGCAGGCCACCGGAATGGCTGATCGACGGTGCAAATGATAATCCCGTATTAACGGCTATATTCTTGATCTGGTGTAGTTTCTGCTCATGGATGATGACTTTTGTGCCGAGTCGAAGTAATGATTAGGTATATCTATCCAGATGGCAGTGAAGGTAACGAATACCAAGTTGGCGATTTAGTGATTGTAACTCCGGATCACTACAATCAAACCCGATGTGAAGCCGAAATTGAAGCGATAGGTGAAGTAGTTAGCCTATTGCCTTTTATTTACGAATGGAATCGCCACACGGGAACCTATCTTGTTAGGTCTCCCGTGTTTTACGGGGCTGATAAATGCGTTGGCTACCAACTTAGGCCTACCGCAGAAACCATAAAAGTCGCAGAATTAATTTTCGTTGACGTTAAAAATATCCCTAAAAACAATTGAGAATTAATCAGATCGAAGGCAATAGTATAGGGCGAATGCAAGAATTGGAAAATCTGGTCGAGCGTGAAGGTACAGGCTTGGAATTTTGCCTTGGACGGTGAGTTGTTGTGGCTGGGGTAGAGCAAAACAACGAATCATTTTCCATAGATAATTTGGATATGGATAATGATAGATGGATTGGCTGCAGAGGAGTGGTGTCGAAAATAAAAAAACGTTAAAATTCTGATAGAACCAATTGTTATGTTTAGACATTCATATTTACATTACCAACTAAATGATATTCCGTATCGTCGATATTTTTTAAATAATCCCCGGCCTTTCGCCGGAGCGCCAAGGAGAAACCATGAATACAAAGATCAATAACGTATCACATTTAGAAGCTGACGCTTTCTTGATGAATTACGAATATTATGATTATACGATTAGCTTTGACGAGTTTGACGAATTAGACAACGATGGACCCGGTCGATACTATGGAGTAATTGTTTCAGACGAACAGGCTAATATATATATTGACGTTATTGCTAAATTAAAATTAAGCGGGATCGACCCGTTATCTGAATTAGGATTAGCTGAGCGTCTTCGTGCCTCAGGTAAGCGTGAGAATAATTCCTATCGTGAGTTAGTTGCCTTAGCCATTGAAAGACGCCAAGTCGATGAACAGCGAGAAACAGAAAATATACAATTTAATCGCATTACTAGCGGATATTTCAACATCGGTGCTGATAGCTATAGCGGTGAATGGTGGGGGCTAAATAAAAGAGCCGATTTACCTGTATTGTTTTCCTGCAAAGATCACAGGCTATTACAATTGCCTAACGGTGATATTATGCAGATACATAAAGGTGTCACCTGGTCGCGCTGGACTCTGGATCAAGAAATTATCGATGATTACTTGAGAAGGAAGGCTATTTCTGGTTGGCAATACTCAAAAGAATTAGTGCTACTTATCTGCGCTGCTGAAAAAACCGGGCTATCAAATGTTGGTTTATTTAGCTATCTGGGCGGCACAGCCATGATTGACGGTTTTGCTCAATCCGGATTTATCCATAATTACACTGGTGGACACGCCGAAACAGGACCGGAAAAAATTTTGTCTGCGATTAAATTCTTCACTGGAATCAATCCAAATACCGATGAAGACAAAGCGATAATCGCCGAAATTTTGGAGAAGTTGATCCCTGGATCTATCACTGAGATCTACTTGGCGGAATAACAAAAGTCCTACAAATTATCCCAGACTTTTAGCATCAATCCGGCTCACCGCCGGAGGAGCGACAAATGACACACCACAAACACACGGCGCAGGAAATGCGCAGCAAATTCCGAATCAAATCCGAGAATCACCAAGGGCAAAGGGTTGCCTGGGTCAAGTACAACGACACGCTCCGTCTCGGCAGTATCGTCAACAATCAATACGTGCCGCGCACCACGCCGCAAACTATGGCATGGCTGGCAGAGGCAGGTAATGCCGCCGAACTTGACGATTGGCTGACGACGAAACTCGCAACGCCGCCTGACGTAGCGTGGCCGCCAATGGTGCCTATGCAGCCAGTGCCACGAATAGCCGTAGCCTATGCGCCGCCCGGAGCCGACCCTGTCGCCGGTTGGCACTACTGGAGCATCATACCCAACTGGGACACCGAACCTCTTTTGCCGCATCCACAAGCTGGATGGACGGTCTACCGCGCAGCAGATACGACAGAACTTGATTTGCCAACCGGTTGGACATGGGCTGATCCGCTGGACACATCGGCCGACGATATTGCCGCCGTCGAATCATTCCGCAAGACTAAGGCGGAAGAGAATCGCCGAAAAATCGACGCCGGTGAGATCTCAGATGACGACGCCGTAGATTTGGAGACCACTTATCGCTCTGGGTTGATCACGCCGGATACAGTGAGGGCCTGGCGTGGAGACCCGTATCTCGACGAGAATTTATTGCATGCTGCTTTGGCTTGCCATGCTGGCCAAGCCAGCATCGCCGCTGCGGAGCATTTTGATAGCCGGCACCGCAACATCGTTATCCGTGCCTACGGCGACAAAGATAAACAGCGCTGGACTGCGCATACCGGAGTTGGAGGTTTTATGACAATTTGCCCTGGAGCGCCGTCTTACGCGACCAAATCGGAAGCGATAACAGCCGGTATTGCCTGGTGGCGTGCAGGCGTTGTCAATCGGATTTCTGAGATCGCCAAGATGCGCGGAGGCACTTGCGCATGGGGCTGGCGGTTGAATGTGCGGCAATCTCCAGAGATTAGTGTTTACGATTGGAATGGCGAGATCATCGAGGAAAGCGACTAAGACTAAATTAGTCGTTTAAATTTCTGTCGGTTCTTCAATGAGGCCTTGATGATCCCGAGGCCAACTATATAGCAAAGTGGTGACAAAATGGAATCTGATGAAATAAAAAAACTGGCCGAAGCGCTGTTCTCGGCATTAACTGACTCTCAGGACGCGCTTGACGTGCCTGAAACGGAAGTAAACCTGTTGCACGCGCTTGGGGATTATCTTAACAAGCCAGGCTATCGAGGTGCGGACGGATGCAGGCTGGTCGCCGTATGGGAATGATTACACCGGCAAAGGCCGCATACATTGGGCCGGACGAAGACGGTAACGGCGCAACATACTCAGCGTGGTGCGTCGATGCTGAACAAGTGTATGACCATAGCGCATACGTTATCGCCGAGGAAAACTACTCCTAAATCAATAATAGGATAGCGACAATGAACACAGCACAAAAAGCGATTAAAGCCTTCGAAGAAAGCGTGGACTTCGACAATGTTGCCGCCATATTCGAGGCCGAATCTTTCGGAACAAGGGGGCGATACAATTACGCCGTTTTCGCCGACGGATCAGCGATAAAAAGCTGTTCCGACTACGACATTGAAGAATGCGGCAACGACGAAGCCATTGACGCTATTGAACAACAATAGCAGGAGAATAGCCATGACAGCCAAAGTTGGCAATTTACAACAAGCGGTTTTAAACCAAAAACAAATCATTCAAACTCAAATAAACGAAGCCGCTGGCGACTATCACATAAAGGTTAAAGATCATGTTGGGGCTATCCAAATTCCAGAATAATCCCGCTTGCCGCCCAACCGGGCGGCATTTAAATCTCGAATTGATAGGAGATAGTCATGAAAAAAACCATAGGCCGCGCAGGCCACACCCAATTAGCACTTGAAAAGCCGTTGATTGACGGCGGCATCTGGCTTCCGGTAGCCGTTGAAAACGGCTATGTAGAAGAGGACGGTTTATCGTTTTCATTGCCCGTCGATGACGGCGCCTATTCATTTGTAACCTATGAGCGCGCGGTAGGCGTGCTTGCAGACGACACGTATTCGATGCTGTGCGATGCCGAGCGGCGGCCAAAAACGATTTCTCTATCAAATTACGTGTCATTCCGCACAATCGAAAACTGGAACGACGGTTTGCCGCCGCTGACCGAGGACGAGGTCGAAACCGGATTTTGGGGATGGCCGCAAGAATGGCGTGACCGCTATGAGCAAATACACGAAAGACATGGGGTCGAAGATCGTAACAAACCCATTTTTACGTTTAACGGTAGCGAACTGTATCGCGACGAAAGCGGTTTTTACGCCAGATTAATTGGCTGGCATTATGACCGGGTTGTGCCGGTCGATTTCGACGAAGGCATGGATTTTGAGATATTACAAGATATTTTTGAAACAAAACGTATTGAAATAGCGGCATATAACCAGCGTAGCCAACTGATTAAAGAAAATCTGAAGGTGTTGGCGGCGATATTCGGGTCTGCGTAAAAACGTGTAGAAACGCCGTTAGATAAAGATATTTATTCTTGGTGTTAAATCGTAAAATTGAGTTAATCCTACAAAAGGAAATGAACATGAATAACGACACTATCGATATAGTTGGGGCTATCTTCGCGCTAGGTATTGTGTTTTGGCTGGCAGGCGGTGCATCTTGGTTATCTGAGAAGACTAGGCAGATGAAGCTTGACAACGACCGTAAAGAAATCGAAAACAAATCTGTAAAGTGAGTGGGTTCCGCTGACAGCGTTCTTGGAAATGATTCGTTTCAACACGAGGCAAATAATTCGTAAAAATGTGTTTTCAATACGATTTTACGCAGACCCCGATATTCAATGGCGAGTAAATTACGCCCATCTGAACACCTAGCCGCAGCAATGCGGCTATACCCATCGACTGGAAAACTGGTAGACGAGTTTAGGCGCGACCGTGGCCGCGATCTGCCAAACTGGCCAGCCTGGTGTTTTATGCCGATGGCCGGTTGGTATGCGGTGGTCAGTCAGGACAATTTTAACCAATTGCTGCCTGGCCGGCGCTTGCCTTTGCACTTAGTCGGCGACGTGGGACGACTGGCAGCGATAGGCACTTGGCGCTATAGCCAGGGCGTTTACCAGTTCGACGCCGATTTCATGGGTGCGCTGGCCGATACACTGGTAGTCGGAGATATGCCGAGCGAGGTGTTGTATCGGCTGCCGGAATGGTGCATTTACATCGAAACACCGGGGCGACAATGGCTGGGCGGCGAATTGCACGGCTACTGGGTGCATTTGGAATACGATGTTAATACGCACCGTAGCGAGTTGCGGCTGCTGCTCGACACTGCCGACGCGTTGATCCCGGTGCCTATTCACCTGGGGCCGTGGACCGTGACCGAGGCCGTGGACCGTGCAACAGCTGAAGCGGCGCGGCAGGCCGGCGCGGCAGGCATCGCCTTTGCGCCAGGCATGGATCACGTGCAACAGCTCGCCGCGAATATCAATCCGCTAATCTCGTTGTTGCTGTACATTTGCAGCGATGCGCCGGAGATCGACGACGACCGCGCGCCGGGCACGTCGCCGAAGCGGCCGGCGCCGACTAAAACGAAGCGCGGCTGGCGGTTATTCCCGGCCGAAAAACCGCGCGTGTGGACAGTGGGCCGGCAGATCGGCGATCAGTTGCGGGCGGTTAATCATTCCGTCAACGACTGCGGCCGGTCTGTTAAAGCTCATTTACGCAAAGGCCACTGGCACGGGTTTTGGAGTGGGCCGCGCGATGGCGAGCGGCGGTTCAATTACAAATGGTTGACGCCGATGGTGGTTGGGGTAGTGATGCAGACGGAGTAAAGCGCGTTGTAAATAGACGCAGCGCGGATTAATATGCCTTATAGGCGTTATCAATGCCTGCCGCCGACAAGGCGAATCATCTTTGGGTGAATGATCTTCTTATCAATCTTGGTTTGCCTTTCAACTGCGGCTACCGGAAGTCGGCACCGATAACCCGCATGTTAAAGGAAACTGCAATGAAACATATCCATACGACTGCCACGGTTATTCGTAAGATTAAAACATTGGCAAAAAAAATCAAAGCTGAGAAAGATTCAGCTAGCCGCCGGACTTGATCTGGCAGCAAAAGAATCCGGATAAGAGGGTGATGGCAACGCGTACGGTGCCGATCGCGGCCGGCACCGTACGCGTTGAAATGGTCGACAAAACCCGGACATGTAGGTAAGTACTTATAAAGCTGCATACTGGAGCCGTGCGAAGTTTTAGGAAATCCCTCTACCCTTTTTTGCATCCGCGTGGAATATGCCAGGACGCGGTCGGCTTGTCGTGTTTGGCGTAGGCGGCGACCGGGAGGGTTTCACCTATGAGCTGTTCCAAATTGCCGACCGAGATCAAGTATTGATCCAAATTGCTCTTGGTAGCCGCTGGGCTATTCGGCACCACCCAAGCAACGACTCGTTGATCTTGATCGCTGCCACGGATAATCACTTTCCAAAAGGCGTCCGGCGTTTTGACGCCGTGTGATCTCAAAAAATAGTCGTCGGCGGGGTTATTCCCCCAAATCACGCCGCCAATGACGTGCAGGTCTTCGAGGTCGCGGTAACACTCGATGATTTCCTCGGTTCGCTCCCAGGCTCCCCGGTTCATCTGCGCCACTTGGGGCAAGATATTGGTCATGTAGTTCGATTGCCGGAGGGCCTCTTCGGAACCGTCAAGATGGTTGGCCGGCACTTGATGGCCCCGGTCGTAGCCGTGACCATAAGCGGCGGCGCTGAACTGCTGGCATTCTTTGGGGACAGCCGGATCGAGCGTAAAGTCTTTCGCGCGCGGTAGATCACCGCTGTCTTTGCTCGCGATGTACTCGAAGCGAACCGGGCCGCGCTGCTGGCAGTCGAGCCAGACCGTAAAACCCTGATAGTCAAGCTTCAACAGGTCGCGGGCGATCGTGGGCGCTTCGGTCGGACTGACGGCGCTGGATTCGGCAGGACTGGATGCCGATGGCGACAAGATCGGTTCGCTGACCGCCGGTGCCGGTGCGGTGGCGGGCTTGGCCCGCTCAGGATGGCAATGATATTCGCCGGTCTTGCGCTCGGTGTGGCAGCCTTCGGCGTTGACTTTGCCGGGGTGGGCCTTGCCGGACATAGGGAGCGCCGCGAGTATTGCCAGCAGAAGTAAAGCGTGAGCGGTAAGTCGGTCCGTCATGGCGGCAGCTCCTGGTCTAAGTTATCGGCAATGAACAATCGGCAGTTCCCGCCAAGACGTGGTGTATCGTGGCGACAAGCAGTGTGCTCTAGGTTTCCAGTTCTGGTCGATCCAGGCGGCGGCCACCGCAATGCCTTTAGGGTAGCGCCGATTGATGGCGTCGACGGTTTGCATCACGCGTCCATCGGCCTTGCCCGCGCCGGCCCGATCGTCAAACAGGTCCAATTGATTTGGCGCTAACGCGGGTGAAATGTCGCCGAGTTGCACGCCGCACTTGTAGTAGCCAAAACCTGAATGGTAGACGCTGGACAGCAAGCTTTCAACCGTAGCCAGTATCACCCGAGTGTCGCTAGCGGGAAAGACCAGGCAGCGGCTGGCCTGACGTTGATACTGCGGTTCGTGCAGGGCAAAGCCGTTGGTGCGGATAAACACCGACACTTGACCAGCAACCGATTGTTGTTGGCGCAGTTTCTCACAGGCTCGGCTAGTGAACTCGGCCATCGCAGCGTGCAACTCGGCATAAGAAGTCAACCGCCTGCCGAAGGTGCGTGAGCAAACAATTTGCTGCTTGGCGGGCGCCACAGTCTCCAGATCCAGACAACTGATACCATTCAATTCCATAATGGTTCTGGCCATGACGATGCTGAAACGTTGCTGCATTTTCTGCGGCGATTGCTTGGCCAAATCCCAAACCGTCCGAATGCCTAGACCATTGAGTTGCTGGGCGAGCTGGCGACCGATGCCCCACACCTCATCGACCGGCACGATCTTCATCAGCTTTTCGCGTCGGTCCGGATCGGACAGATTCACGACGCCACCGGTTTTCGGCCACTTCTTCGCGGCGAAATTGGCCAACTTGGCCAGGGTCTTGGTCGGCCCCAGTCCGACACAGACTGGAATGCCGACCTGACGCTGTACCGAGCGCTTGATCTGTTGGGCGTAAGCGAACGGGTCTTGACGGCCGGGATACAGGTCGGTGAAGTCCAGAAAGGCCTCGTCAATCGAATACAGTTCCTGCGTCGGCGAGTAGGTTTCCAACACGGACATCACTCTTGCCGACATATCGGCGTTTATGTGGAATTAAAAAGCAAGCTATTTTTGAAAACAAACAGTTATCATTTTGACGAACGGCAAAATTGGTTAAAATTTTAACAAAACCGACTTTTCAACAGAATCGGCCAAAACCCGCCGCTCGGAGTAGCTATCCCATTTTAATAATTAAGGCACCATGTAACCCAATCGGCTGTCCGGTATTCGGCTTCGTTTTGGGTCGTCGTTTGATGGCTCTAGGCTCAATACGTCCAGGTCGGTTGTCAACCAACTGTTCAGCCACTAAAAGGAGCAGGCAGACCCGAGAGGAATCTGGGTGACCGTTTGCTTTCGGGTTTACCTTTGCACCCATTACGATTCATATAGAGCCAATTTCACTTTGCCAGTGGGCTAACTTGAGTCGCTGACACAAAAAACTCGACAATATCCTGACTTCGCTCGGGCCAATGTGAATGGATTTGATCACCTTCACAGTACAACGTTTTTACGCCCCCGGCACACCCTGAATAAGAGGAGCAACCATTTGCGATTTTATCCGGAATAGGATCACATTTATTACAAGCTGCCCACCAACCCACCGCTTGCTGACCATAACCAGGAAACAGGCGATCCTTGCTGCTGTGCATGATCATAACCGGCAAGGGCTCGGGGCATTTGCGGTCGCGTAAATCATCATACGCAACCCCTGCTGCGCTCGGCGCAATTGCACGTGGGATGTGTCGTGTGCCAGTCATAAACGCTAATGCCATTGCCGAAGTCCCTCCATCGGAATGTCCCGTAACATAGACCTGTTTTTCATCAATACACCACTTTTTGGCCATTAAACTGGGAATGGTGCCTAATTCTACGGTAGTGCTGGGCGATAATTCCGGGTGATCCGCATAGGCCACGATGAAACCGGCTTGGGTAGCAGGAAAAGTGAACCCAGTTGTTTTTTCGGTTTTAGCCCGATTCGATCCGGCCGGAGAAAATACCAGTAATAGTGGGTGGGCAACGGATGCATCATAATTGGCTGGTGTGCGGACATTGTATTTGATGCCATTTTCGGTTTCTTCACCATAAGTCTCTCCAGCGTCTCCACTGAGTTGATCAGCTTTGCAAAGACGTTTCAGCATCTCAGGTCGATACACGGCCTGCCCCAATTCTACCGAGTCGCCGCTATGATCCATCAAAAGCATGACAACCATTACTAATATCGGTAACCCGAATAGCACTTTCTGCCAAGAATTGGTTCTTAAAAGATAAACCTTTAATTGAGTCATATTCATAGTCATATTCCCCCTAAGTACGTTTGACTCGCCTGTACCATTCGATCATGCCTCAGGTGAGTGATTGGGCGCTTCCTTATTCGCTAACTTCATTACAATATAAGCCAGCAACAACAAGCTTCCGATTATCACAATCTGCAGCATATAGCTTTTTCCCGGAACCGATTCCAGGCCAACAGAGAACGGAATATGAGTGTCAAGACGCTTATCCTTGTCGACAATAGCGATGTGAGCCAAATAATTACCAGCACCATATTGACTAAAATCGACCATACTATCGAAAGTGCCGTTTTTAACTTTTTTCGGCTGCTGATAAAAAACCCTTTGCCCTTCAGGTTCTTTGGTGATTTCGAATTCCACGCTGACATTGCGCAGACTTTTACCTTCGTAGTCGAACACCAAATTAGTTGGGCCGATTTCGGGAATGATGCTGCAATATTCCCGATCCCCTGACAGAGTCGGGGTATAGGCCGTGAAATGGACTCGTTCAAAACCAACTCTCGTAACGCAAGCATCGGCCTCGTCAGGCGCACCGCGATGCGCTTGGGCAATAGTTGGCATTAATCCAACCAAAAAGACAACAGGCAGCAGACCCAGCCACCTAATGCGCTTATAAGCCACCTTTTTTAGTTTGATAGAGTTAGACATTGATTTGCCTCCACTGTGATTATGTTAAATCCGATGGTCGGATTAGAAATCAAAGGTTTCCACCTCGGAGATCAGAAACAACGGATCACCACCGCTAGAAATCTCAACGGCATGCTGAGCTGTTTCTTGGCCGCCTGGTGAATTCAGACAAGCCTCTAATTCGGCGAGGGATGGAAAATAAACCTCGGCAATCCGATGAAACTGCGCTGCAGATTTGTCTGCATTGGAAAGAATCAATGAGGCGACAAATCGTGTTTTGCCGGCCAGCTTTTCGACCGCCATCGGCACATGCTCATCAGCATAACGACGTTCAAAAGTTTTTAAATCTGTTGGTGTAGGGTACATTACGATTAATTTTGCTGTTTTCATAGGAATATTGAATATTTAGGTGACTTGGTGTTTATATTAAATAATGAGTTATGTTAATTGTAAAATACCAATTTTCTATGAAATAATAGGTTTTTCCTATTCAAGAAAGGAGACAAGCTGTGGAAATGCAACAAATTCGCTATTTTCTGGCCGTCTGCGATAAAGGCTCATTCACTCGCGCTGCACAAGCAACCTATGTGGCCCAACCCTCCCTGACGCAAGCAATTAAGAAATTGGAAGATGAACTTGGCGGTGAGCTATTTAGCCGAGACCGCGGCGGATGTAGGTTGACGGCCTTAGGACGTTTGGTTGAACCTTCTATACGTGAAATAGTGCGCAAGACGCAAGCTGTCAAAGCTGAGGCTGTGCGTTTCAGCCGCTTAAATACTGTGCCACTTCGCATCGGCGTGATGACGACAATTGCCGCACACCATTTAAGTCCATTCTTCACTGACTTTCAGCAAGAACGACCCCATGTAGAACTGGAATTAGTCGTCGACAGTGAATGCAATCTATTGAATCAACTTGATGAAGATAGCCTGGATTTAGTTATCAGTGCACCAACATCCTTACCGGTAGGGCATTACCAGTCTTTAAAGCTTTACGAAGAACGCTATGTTGTTGTCTTCAACGACAAACACCGTTTCAATCAAATGCAACAAATTGATTTAGCGACCATACAAGCTGAACCTTACTTGGATCGCCTGAACTGTGAATTGCGTGAAACACTGAGGAATGTGTGCCAGGGGCGGCAGGTCAATCTTTATGCTGCCTATAGAAGTAATAGCGAAGAGTGGATACTGAGTATGGTACGCGCCGGAATCGGCGTTGCGCTAATGCCGGAATTCACCATCACCAAAAATGCAGATAAGATTCAAGTTCGTTATCTGTCAGATCCGGAAATTCGTCGCACCATCTGCGCTATATTCCCGCCCACATCGGCCGCAAAACCCGAAGTGGCAGAAGTATTGAAAAGTCTGCGGATAGGTTTTTAAAAAATCACAGGTTAGGCAAAACTAAATCAAAAGTCCGATTATGGCGTTTAAAGGGGTTAGGAAACCTCTGATTATTGCAGTTTTTCAAGAAAAATTGACGCGCAAGCCATTGCTTTAATTGGTGCTGAACCAATCTGCCAGAAAGCCGCCATACATGTTTCTCAATAGCTGACCTTCAAATAGGCTTGAGCAGACCTTCACCAACTCAGTTTATTGTTGAAGGTTACAATGAAAAGCCCAGTTTTATTTGGTCATTTGCTTGGCAAATCAAAAATCCTTTTAATATTCAGACATCACGTTCTCAATACGTCGATCTGGCACTAACCATAGCAATGCGACCAGCACATAAAGCCCTTGAGCTAACCATGGCGACCAAAACGTGCTTAGTGTCGCTATTAAGTAAATCAATGGTGAGGATTTACCCTTCCAGTCGCTACCGACAGATCTTTTTAATAGCGAATTTGTCCCTTGTGAAACGATGATGAGGTATTGTAATAATATATAAGCGATTGCTGCCATCAATAGAACCACTCCGTAAGCCATCGTTGGTATAGCCGCAAAGTGATTTTCCCCCATCCAGGCAGTTGTGAACGGAAATAACGATAACCAGAACAATAAATGCAGGTTTGCCCACAGTATCGAACCAGTGACTTTTTGGCATGTTTGCAGTAAATGGTGATGGTTATTCCAGTAAATGCCTACATAGACGAAGCTCAACACATAGCTTAAAAGCACAGGAATCAAAGGAATCAGCGCATTGATGTCCGCAGTATGGGGTACTTTCAATTCCAATACCATGATGGTGATAATGATGGCCAGTACCCCATCACTGAATGCCTCCAGCCGACCTTTACCCATGTCTTACCTCGTTAACGTACTGTAGTGATGGGTAGCTATTATTACAGCCTATGGTTACGCACAGTTTTTTAAAATACAAAATTCAATTGGGTTCTTACATAATCGCTATCATGTCCACCTTCAGTAATCACTTGTCCCGCAAAAAATGGCTGTAAGTAAAACCGAGTGAAAGGTGTTTATTGATTTCTCACTCTGTGTTTGCCGAAATGGCGAGGGCTCGATATTGGCAGGCACCCTCTATATGTGGATGTCGCAAAATTGGCCGTTGGATGCGGTCGCCAATGGCCGCTTTGTAGATCTCCAGTTCCCAGGCGCTGGATTTAGCTGACTGACTGGTTTGGAGAAGTGCGACCGTCAAGTTTGGGTCGTTGCTTGCCTTTCACTACCCATCCAGTAAGCACATCAGGTATCTTTTTGCCCACTCTGAGTAATGATTAGCTAGCTGCATTTTACAATCGCCAACTCATCCCACTGGGTTGTATAGCGTTTTGACATGCGTTCGGGCTGGAACTGCCAGCTTTTGTTTAATCCTGTGGCGGCTATAGATATGGACTTAGGAAACCGATGGTTGATTTTATCGAAGCAGGCCATTAACTCTCGCTCCTTTGAAGATTTTGGGTTGGCAAACAAATCCGTCTGACCAGGCATGGTATTGGGGTAAAGGCCACTTAATTGGATTCCGCATTTCTGGTAACGGTAACCCTCCTTGTAAATACCCTGCAACAACTGCTTGGCAACATTGATCAACCTGCGTGTATCTTGCGTGCCTATTGCCAATTTCAAAGTTGCTGAACGTTGATATTGAGGTTCTTGTGGATTAAACGGGTTAGTCCTGATAAACACGGTTAAACGATCTGCTGTCGAATCCTGTGCTCTGAGCTTTTCCGCTGCCCGGCTGCAGAACTCGGCTAAAGCTTCCGATAATTCCTTCAAATTTTCTAAAGGCCGCTTAAAACTTCGGGAACACATGATTTCTTGTTTGTCCTGCGCTATTTCTGCAAGCTCCAGGCAGGAAATGCCATTTAATTCCATGATCGTTCGAGCCAAAACAACACTAAACTGCGACTGCATTCGTTGAACGGGCTGCTGCGCCAAAGTCCAGACGGTGTGAATGCCGAGTTGCGAGAGCTGCTGGCTTAGGCTTGAACCGATACCCCAGACTTCATTGACCGGTAACAGGCGCATTAACCGCTCCCGCCGTTGAGGGCAGGACAAATCCACAACACCGTTGGTTTTAGGCCATTTTTTTGCGGCAAAATTTGCCAGTTTCGCCAACGTTTTAGTCGGCCCCATTCCGACGCAAACTGGGATGCCGGTATTTTTCTGGATCGATTGTTTAATAGTGAGACCATAACCGATAGGGTCTTGCTGACAAATCCCGGTCAAATCTAAGAATGCCTCGTCAATCGAATAAATTTCGGTGCTCGGTGAAAATGTCTCTAATAATGACATCACTCTGGATGACATGTCGCCATACTGCGTAATTGCATTTACTTGCACACCCAAGTGCAGAGCATCTGCACACCTAGGTGCATCACTTGCACACCCTTGGCCTGAAGGATGCGCAAGCAATGGGTTTAGGCCTCTAGGCTGTGTTTTTACCTTTCAACTTCCGCATTGATTCTCCTTTGAGTTCTATCGGATGCGCCCGATGGACGATCCGGTCCAAAATTGCGTCGGCGACCGTGGCGTCTTCGAACAATTCATACCATTTATTGGTTGGATATTGACTGGTGAGGATTAAGGAACCAACCATCGACTGCTGATCCAGGATTTCTAAAAGTATTGGCCCTAATTGAGCGGGTACGCCGCCAATACCAACATCGTCAATGATCAATAACGATGCACTAACCAGTTGACGACGTAGTTTCGGCAAGCTGCCGTCGGCCAGCCCCACGGTCAAGTTTTCAAACAAACGCGTTGCGGTCATATAAAGCGTACCTAACCCTCGTCGGCAAGCTTGTTGACCAAAGGCACAGGCGATCCAACTTTTGCCGGTGCCGGTCGTACCGGTCAGAATCAGGTTTTGCTTTTGCCGCATCCATTCACCCGTCGCCAATGTCTGGATTTGCAAGGGGTCCAGGCTACGTTGATTCCGGTAATCGATGTCTTCAAGTACCGCCTGCGGATAACGGAGTTTGGCGCTTTTTAGTAGTCGTTCGATCTTACGGGCATCTTTACTCAACAGCTCCCGCTCGATCAACAACCCCAGACGTTGCTCAAACGGCATGGCGATGTATTTCGGTTCGGACTGCTGTTGTTCCAAGGCCGCCGCCATGCCGTGCAGACCGAGTTGAGCGAGTTTATGGGGTATGGTTCCTGCGATGATCATTATGGTGCCTCCGGTGTGGTGGTGAAATAATCGGCACCACGTAAGTTCTCGTGTTCAATCACCTTTACGGTCGCCACTGTGGACAAGCGATTGTCGGCATGGGTGCGAATAATGCCTCTTAACCGATCAAAACCCACGCAGTTCAGCAATAGCGCATGCGTACATGCCGACTCAATGCGCCCCTGCCAGTTTTCTTTCTGGGCGTCTCGGCGTAGTAATTGGGCGGCTTTCAGACGGCTGGCAAAGTGGCGTTTGTCTTCAAGACTGCGTTGTAAAAACGTCACGGTGGACGGGCCGACCGATTGCGCCCAGGTCTGCAATCCTTCCAGCGTCCCTTCGCGAAACAATCGGTGGTTGGGCGGCATATGCTCATCCAAGGTGGTTCGACCGGGACCGAGTTTTCGTGTGTGCGATGCAATTAATCGGCGTTGGTAGTAGACATGGAGAAACTCGTCGTTGGCTCGAATATCAACCTGTTGGTGAGCATAGGTATACAACACCGAATAGTGGTGTTGCTCGTATTCAACGTGATAGCTTTCGTCCACTCTGACCTGATAGCGCCATTGACTGTAAGGATAAGGATCATGGCGTAGCCCTTGTAAGACCGGCGCATCCAAATCGAAAAAGCGCTGAAAACGGCTATTCGGATACGTCCGGGTGGTACGTTCGTTGAGCTTTTCCATCCAGTAACGAATCGTAGTATTCAAGTCGTCCAGACTGAAGAACACTTGATCGCGCAACCGGGCCAACACCCAACGCTGCACGATTTGCACGCCGATTTCGCCCAGTGATTTATCCTTAGGTTTGCGCGGTCTAGCCGGTCTTATGATGAAATCGTAATGTTCGGCAAATTCCTGGTACGCCGAATTCAGCAATAATCCCTGCTTATTGTTCTTCAGCACGGCAGATTTTAGATTGTCCGGTACGATGTAACGCGGAACACCGCCGATGTGTTCCAACATCAAGGCGTGAGCCTTAAGCCAGTCGGCGATTTTCTGAGACGCGATGGCTGTGGCGAACAAATATCCGGAAGCGCCCAGTGCCCCAACAAATACCTGGGCGAACCAAATGTCCCCGGTTGTGGCGTCACGAATCGGCATGGTACGTCCGCAAAAGTCGACGAAAATATATTCGCCTGGAAAATAGATTTGCCGCAGACTGATCTTGCAACTGCGTTTCCAGGTTCGGTAACGGCGGCAATATTGCTCATAAGACAATCCATCGGTATTGCGTTGACGATATTCCTCCCAAAGCAATTGCAAGGTCATATCCCGTTTGTATAATTCGGAATGTACCTGAATCCAGTCCGGTACAGGTTTTCGAGAATCGCCTGGCTTTTTATCGCCGAACAGCGTTTGGTAAAGTTTGCCATCATCCAGGGCCTGGAGATCCGCCCAACTCAATTGTTTGTTGACCAATTGGGCGTGAACCGCTTTAGCGGTATTGGGAGCAATGTGGCAGGTGCGCCCAATGGTTCGCAACGAGAGGTCTGGGTCCGCCAAGAGCCGAATCACTTGGCGTAAAGTGGTTATGGATATTTTCATTGTCTTTCCTAGCGACGGGGCGCACGAAATCCTTCGCCCGTCGCGATGTATTTAAAAAAAGGCATAGGAACAGACAGCCGACTTGACGCCGGCCTGGATTAGATCGACAATGAAATCGTCATGAGTGGTTGAATTTCTTGACGGTTTCTTGAAAAGCCCGAGGTTGCCGCCTTGGGCTTTTTTCGTTCTAAGTCTGCGAATTTAATGCGACTAGTCAGTTACGTCATTTGATGTCTCCAGGTCTTTATTTGTTTGCGGGATCGATAAGCGCTGCTCGGCCAGCCAACGGGCGACATCCTGCGTCAACGCAAAACGGCCGCGCCGGCCTTCAATTTCAAACTCCACCACCGGTATCCGCTGCCGTAACCTGGCTTGGCGGTATGCCGCCGGGTTGGTAAATCCCAACAGCTTCCACAGGTCTCGACTCGCCAACAGCGGGCCGTACAGACGAGTCAATGTGTCCTGCAATTCCTGTACTAAAGGCTCGATTGGCTCGGGTTGTGTCATGTCACGTTCGGTAGCAATTTTTGATGTGCCATAGGGTAACTGATGTACGCTATCCGCGAAACAGGAGAGATTGAGCAAACTTTTACCCTAAAATGGCAACAATAAGTCAATTAAAACAATCATGTATCAATTTTCGCCTCGACGACGCGAAAAAAGCGATACTTCAACCAATTGCCGATAATCCCTACAATCGTCGTTTGATCAACCGTCTGAGAACGCAGTATTGGTATATCGGTCTTCAGCAGAAAGCCCAATTAGCCACCGCCTACCAACTGGAAAAGCACTTCGAGCCCCAGGATAAGACCAAGGATGGCATACCGTTACCTGCAAAAAACAAGTGGAGTAAATACCAAGCCGGTAAACACAAGCCCGGCGCCGCGTTGATTGCCTTGGTGGATGCCAAGGCACCGGGCTCCGCCCGAGACATCAATCATCCGCTCTGGGAAGTGCTACGTCTGGGCAATCGGGTGCTACCGAAAATCGATCATTGGCTGGAAAAGTTGGAGCCGCAGGTGCAAGCGATTGTGTATCGATCCGCGAAAGACGGCGGTATTTGCGCCGCTAAGCGCCGCCAACCTTACTCGTCGTCAGTAAGTCGCCGGTTGCTCAAATTGGCGAGCCTCGATACGTTGTCGGCCTTAGTGCTGTATTGGCGTGAGTCCAAGCAACAGGACGATCATGTCCACAACCGCCAGCTAGCCCAAGACATTTACCGAATGTTACTGATGATGGGGAGGAGTTTCCTATCACGCCGGATTGGAGAAGAATTGTATGTGGTGTTTGTGGCGCAAATCTTTTGCCAAACCGATTGGGGAGATAGGCGGTTCTTGGTCAACTCCGTTCATTACCTTTGGGCTATCGAATTGCTGAATACCGCCCTCTATCAAGTGCCGGCATTAAAACCTTTCGCCTCGTGGGCCAATCGTCGCCGAGCTATGTACCTATTGTTGCAAGGCCAATACGGGTTTGACGTGCCGCTTGGCTTGGGTGTAGTACTCGCACCCAATTGGCAATACGGACCACCGACCGAACAACAATGGAAAACCTGGCAATCGGATTTCATGAAATGGCAATGGGGTTGGATACATCTGTGCCAAGAAACCAAAAGCTCCTATGGTGAGGATTGGCTTTGGAAGGCGTTGGAGAAGGAAATTCAGAGTGGGCGATGACCGACTAACGGTTGGACTGCGCCTGTGACGATATGACGTAGTTCAGATGTTAGGTCGTAAACTATACTCCGTCGCGGGCTAAGCTCGTTGCCCGCAAACTGAAGTACATTTTGGAGTTATTTTTTAGGAGTGTAATGGTATGCTTACAAAATCAATTGGCAGGAAAATTCTTCTCAGTTTAGGCTTAATGGCACTGATGCAGCCTGTAGTGGCTCAGACAGGGTCTGTGGCGGCCACCGTTCAGCTTATACCGGCATCAGAAATTATGTCAGCTCCAATGGGAGCACCATCTGACCCTGTTGAAAGTTTAGGTATTGTCCCACTTGCCACCGGTGGCGCTTGGGCAAATAGCGCCGGAGGTCCGACGCTATATAGCAAAGGGATCTATTACTATCTTCAACTGAATCCAGTTGGTAGTATTCCTGCTACAGCTACCATTACATCCGTGGTTTGGTCTTGGGGGCTATCCCGCTATCCGACCGGCTTGATAGTCTACCTGTGCCACGATACAACAAGTGCTTGTATAAATGTAACCAGTACTGGAAGTGGCTCTACTTCAAGCTTCAATGGACGTCTTGCGAACAAAAAAATGATTTATGCGTTCGGAGTCGCAGGTTCTGGCTCGGTATCTCCGCCTGCTTATGGTCAAGTCGATCAGGTCATTGTGAACTACGAATATTAAGTATGATATAGCCGCCTTTATATTTTTAAATATAAAGGCGGTTTTTAGAATCATCATGTAAATTTTAAATATTGGCTATATTTATCAAGGCCCGTTTTTAATTGGTAATCTTCCGGCAAATTTTTATTAAACTGCATAATCTTGTTAAATATATCCGCGTCACTAGCTCCACTGCCTTTCATTTCAGTATAAATCTGAATTCGCTGGCCCCTAATTTTATCTGCTTCATTTTCAAAGCTCTTGACGTGTTGAGCATATGCGGACATGGCCGATGTGTCACTTAGGCTAGGCAAATCATTTAAATCTACAAGCTCAAAATCTCTAGAGTATGTATATACGTTAGCCATCTCCTTTGCAAATTCTGGGTCACTATTTACTCGATCAAAGATGAGCTTAACGCCATCTGATGTTGTGGCATTTGAGTCGTTTAAAGCCTTATATGCGGAGCCACTTATTTGTACGCTATCACCGCTACTCGCAGTATTACCAGCGATGATATTGTTGGCTGAGTTAGATTGATAATTGCGGGCAACGGATGAGGTGCCGTAAGTCGGGTGCGTATTCGATGTCGTATTTACAAACATGCTCTATCTCCTTATTAAACGGTAATTCAAACATTCAAAATCAGTTTTTAAATTGTAAGCATAATTTGTGCCAGCGAATTTTGACAGTTTTATGGCGTTCTGATGGCCTTTTCGGTATCGGCTTGCCGCTACTCGAAGCTAGCACCAATAATAAGCGGCAATATTTTGCCGCCGTTACGTACAGCTTTAAGTGGCTGATTTCTCCAGATTCTTATGTGCAAGTTGGTTCAATTAGTGTGCAGCACGTAACACACAAGCCGCGCAACTCACATGACCTTGGGTGTGCAAGTGGAAGGTTTTTTCGCAGCCATACAACGCGAAATTTGATGAAAATAGATGGACATCATGTTTTTTAACCAAGTCGGCCACTTGATAAAGCGGCACCCCCATTTTGACACCGAGGGATTTTAAAGCCTTGTTCCTAGCGATAAAGCAACCATCGTTATTGCTGAGTACGCCTACCGGCTTATCCCATAAATCCGGACGGAATACGCACTCGCAACTGACATAAAATGAGTTGCAGTCCACTAAGGCAATCAGGGGTCGCGGCGGCAGTGCAGAAAGGGAATTGCGTAGGTCGGACATATGAATAAGCTTTTTAAGTGGCGCCAAAGTATACTTTTTGTTCTAATTTATTAGGGAACTTCATTCCCATGAATTTGCTGCGGCGTTCTGCCATCCAGGGTTGGAACATTTTTTAGCTTGTCCAGCATGGCTTCCAGCTTCTGAAGGTCACCCTTGACGATCTGTTGTTCCTCGGGCGTTAATGGCACCTCCTCAAGATAACGGTGCAAAAACGCTTTGGCCGCCAGTGCTTCACCCTTGACCGAATCCTTGGGTATATTGAAGTCGCAGCCAGCGCAGGCCATACGGTGTGGGCAGGTACTCCAGAAGGGGTTCGAGCAATAAGAGGAGCCTAAATCATAATATCGGTAAGGCTCACCCTTGGCTGCGGCTCCACTGACCACGGCTGTATGGTCGATAAGTACTTCGATTAGGTGTGACATCTGATCAGCTTTCGCAAAAGCGCCGGCTAACTGCGTAGGTTTCGTGCGAATATAGTACAAAGTAGATTTTGGACTGCGATGGCCTGACCATCGCATCAAATCAAATAGGGACATCCCTTGAGGTACGCTAGCTAAGGCAGTGACAGCCGAGGCGCGTCCCCTGTGGCTGCTGATTTTGCCTCTGCTGTCCTCTACAGGCAATCCGGCTTTGGCGCATAACATCGGGATGATCGTATCATTGATTGCCGAGTGTCCAATCGTCTTGCCACGGTACTGAAACAAAAACCGTACGCGTTCACCTGTCTTGGGATCGATTAAGAAACCTTGTTCAGGCCGAATTGCTTCCCATTCAGTGATAAACTGCCGGACGATTGCACTCACCGGTTTTGCGAAGGCGGTGAAGGTTTTGCCGGCCGGCACATCTAAATAGCATAATGTACCGGCGGCAATTGTTGTGCCGGTCGTTTCATCAATAATGGGATCATTTTGGGCTCGCGCACAGCCGACGCGAAGGCGGATGATTTCGTTCTGGCGCAGTCCGGCATGAGTCCATACGACGCTGATCGCCCGCAACATTTCTAAGGGATACCAAATCTCACTCAGTTTATCGTTCGCCTCAAGATTGAGGCTGGCCCATACCAATTTGAGCCAAAAATTGTCGTCTATGGCTCGCGGATTGGGGCCGCATAATCTCAAGATTGAATTCGGTGTGGCCAAATGATAATACGGATTAAACTTCAGCCGGACCCAGCCCCAATGTTGAATGTCACGGAAGAAACGCCGCATGGCATACAGTACCGAGCGTTTGGAATTAGCGCCAAGCGGCGTTCCTAGATTAACTCGCCCAGTATAGTCGAACGAATGAAGCTGCCATTCGCCAACCTTGAGCCGATTTAGGGCTGCGAGAAAATCAGCACAGGTTTCGACCGTCCAATCCGCCGGACTGGTGATTTCTGGATGAATTTGGGCTAGCCACAGGCCTGCACGCAGAATATAGCTGTAGTTAGACTCCCGTGTTTTAGGTTGCAAGGTCGATGTTTCCCGCCATCGCCGGCAATAATCGACCCATTGCGGCGCAATACCACCACCGCTTTTTTCCTTCCATGAGACATAATTGCGCATCCGGAGTGGCTCGGGCAGGATTCCCAGTGCGGCCAACCCGTGGGAGAGCTTGCCGATACCGTGAGCTTGGGCGCTGTACTTTTCACGGGTGCGTTCCAAGAGTTCGGTATCGAAACTTTCTAGGTAGGGGTTGCGGTTTTCCAGCATTACCGCTGCCAGGATGGATGGAAAATTCTGTTGCAGATTAACTTTGCCATACCCAATTTTCTGTAAAGCCTGATGTAAACGCCCACATTCGCGTTCGAAAAGTTCTTCTCCGAAAATCAATCGCCCAAGACCGGATAAATAAAATATAGGGCCAATGCAATGGACGAGGCGGAAATCGCAAAGAAGATAAGCATTCGCGGTGATGAAAAGTCGTGCGCTTGAGTGGATTAATGGGTGGCGGACTAAATCAATCCAGGCCTGCTGACTCCAAGCCCAGTAGGGCTGCTGAGTTCGCTGAATCTCTTGCAGGATGGCGGTCTGAGCTTTGGCGTGCCTTTCTAGCAGGCTTTGCTTCGAACTCAAAGCCGCCACATCCCGTAGCGGCAAATAAAGCCTTGGCACAGCAGCTCTAACCCTCATGGTATTACTCCAACTGACCAATGCACATTCTTCAGTTTCCGATAGATATGGACTTCGATCATACTGAGCCAAATCAAGAGGCCATTGCCAATTCTTCGCACTTACAGAATCTAATTGAGCCATAGGGCATTACTCCATCTTCGCAAATAAAGCCGCGTCGATTTTGGCATCGGCATAACGGATGGCCTCAGTCATCCGGTTTAGTAGGTCTGCGCCGGAAAGATGAAGGTACATCAATGTCGTTTGCGGGTTGCGGTGTCCTGCATAGGCACTCAGCTCATGCAGTTTCCAGCCAGCTTGTGCGAGGTGAGTCAAACGCAGATGGCGCAAGCTATGTGTACTAAAGCCCTCGACACCGGCCTGTTTTGCCAAGCCTTCGACAATCTTGCTCCAGGTCCATTTCGAAATTGGCTGACCAGCGTTGCGGCGTGATTCGGAGAAAAATACTAATCCGGCTTGCTGATTGATCCGATGACGATAAACCAAATATTCGCTCAATGCATTTCCAGCAGTAGCGGCATAACAGACTGTTCGAGGTGTACTGCTCTTTGTGGTTTCGGGTCGAATACGAATGAGGCGATGAGCAAAATCGAAGTCGGTGACACGCAAATTCACCAATTCCTCACGTCGCAAGGCGCCATAATAAGCCAGAGCGAACATCAATCTATTTCGAAGAGATTCCTGAGTAACCGCTTCGATGAGTTTTTTCCAATCCTCTTCCGAGGGAATGGCAGGTAGTAGTTTAAGTCGCCGAATCAAGCCGTGCGCAAATCCAGGATGGTAGTCGCTATTTCGATTCAGATAAGTGCCACGAGGGACTGGATTAAAGTCCCGAATATCTTGGTAAACCAAATGGTCATACCACAGGCGAACTGCCGTAAGGTACTGCTGCATCGTAGCATTCGAGTGGCGGTATGACGTTTTTCCATCCTGAGCATCGCCACCCAGATACCGAACATAAAGGGAAACGTGCTCCAGCGTGGCTTTTTCGGCTTCCACTCCCAAGCCTTGGCAAAAACGAAAGTAATTGCTGAGTGCGCGGGCATAAGCGTCGAGCGTTGCGTCGGCACGTCCCAAGTTTCCCAGCAGAACCAGCCATGATCTACCGTTCGGGTTTTCAGAAAGAAAGGGGTAACGTTCCCAAACGAGATTAGCCATGAACGTGTAACTCCACTCGGAACTAAATCTGTTCACCAGATTATGGCACCAATAATTTTGATTCCAAATAACTTACTACAGGCTGTAATTGGAAGAACACAGTTGAATCCGATGCCGGTCAATGAGGTCGCGCACTTGAAACACCGGCACGCCCATTTTAATGCCCAGGGCTTTGACTTCGTTACTGCGGGCGACAATGCAGCCGTCGTTATTGCTGAGTACCGCCACCGGCCGTCCGATCAAGTCGGGCCGAAATACCCGCTCACAGGAGACATAGAAATTATTGCAATCGACCAGGGCGATCAGTTTGGAGTGGTTCGCCGCCGTCATCTCAAACCGGATGAATGACGCTGGTGACTACTCCCCAAATCACCAGCTCCAGTTCGTCCGACAGGATCAAATCGGGGTAATCCGGATTCTCGGCGCGCAATCGCCAGTGTTCCTGCTCAAAAACCAGACGTTTAACCGTCAGCTCGCCGTTCAACGCGCAGATCACAATCTTGCCCGACACCGCCTCCACGGAGCGGTCCACCACCAGAATGTCATTGGGATGAATGCCGGCACCGAGCATCGAGTCGCCTTGAGCCCGCACAAAGAAGGTCGCCGCTGGCTTTTGGATCAACAGTTCATTCAGATCGAGGGTTTTATCGACGTAATCGGCCGCCGGCGACGGGAAGCCCGCCGATACCTTGCCGGCGAACAGCGGCAAGCGTAGCGCCGACAACCATCTATTGGGTCGAAAGAATCCCACCGGGGCCGCCGAGATTGGATCAGCGGCGATAGCGGGCTTGAATGGAACTGACGGATGGGACATCATGGCAAGTTGACGGAGACAAGGGGCGGATAGTCTACCGTCGAAACCGGAATTGTTCTATATTTGTTCTAATCATGTTGCGGAGCCTATACCCATGTGTGGCCGTTACAGCTTGACCGCAACCAGCGAAGCACTGGCCGAGCATTTCCAGGTGCTGAAGTCGATTCGCATGCAACCCCGTTACAACATTCCGCCCGGCCAGAAAATTCTGAATATCGTCGAGCGCGCCGACGGGACGCGCAAAGCCGTGAATTTGTGGTGGGGCTTGGTACCGCCTTGGGCCAAGGATCGCAAGATCGGCTGGAAATTGAGCAACGCCCGCCGGGAGACCCTTACCGAAAAGCCGGCCTTTCGGGAAGCCGTAAAACACCAACGGTGTTTGATTCCCGCCGACGGCTATTTCGAATGGCAACAACGCCCGGACGGCAAGCAGGCTTTTCACATACATCGCGCCGATCGCGGCTTGTTCGCCTTTGCCGGACTATGGGAGCAGTGGCAATCAGGTCCGGAGGCTTTGTATTCCTGCACCATCATTACCACCGCCGCCAACGTCCAGATGCAAGCCATTCACGAACGCATGCCGGTGATTATTCCGCCCGATCAATATCATGCTTGGTTGGACAAAGCCGCCGGAGCCGACACGGTATTGTCGTTACTCGAAAACGATGCTTATGCCGACATCACCCTGACAGCGGTCAGCGATTGGGTCAATAAACCCCAGCATGATGATGCAAAATGTATTGAACCTTCTGCCGAACAAAATGCGCACCATTAGCCTGGAAGTAATCACTGAATTTTCTGACTACAATAATCTCGCGCAATCTCAATCAGGCTAGCAAATTCGTCACTCAACTGCCTTCATCGTCAGGAGCAAACCGATATGAATAAATCTGAACTCATTGATGCCATCGCCAGCCACGCCAAACTGACCAAAGCAGACGCAGGCCGCGCTTTGGATGGGCTTATCCAATCCATTCAATCCGCGCTGAAAGCCGGTGACTCCGTCTCACTTATGGGCTTCGGTTCCTTTGAGGCGAAAGACCGCGCCGAACGTAGCGGCCGTAATCCACAAACCGGCGAAGTAATCACCATCGCAGCCGCTAAATTGCCCTCGTTCAAAGCCGGCAAAGGTCTAAAAAACCTTCTTTGAAATTAGCAGTCAGTCGACGAGCAGGATCGACTGACAGTAGGTGGCCGGTATAGTGAGCTAGCGGCTCCTGTTGCTAACGTTTAAACTTCTTGAAACCAAGGTACAGACCGAAGTAAAAGAACCGCCCATTTTTTCCACTCGTGTTTCTCCAAAGCGGCCAGTAAGCCAAATCGAGGTGTCTAACCGGAAGTCACATAGCCGCCGTTGGTGATCTCACCCAATCGGCCATTACCGGCCGGTGATGATTGCGGCGAAATTTTTGATCCCTATCGGCAACGAATGGCGGCTTTTTGGCAAGCAACCTTAGGCCGTGTTCGGCTCGACCCGGCCAAATAGCTGTCTCTAGGTATTGTCCTACTAATAGCACGTAAGAGCCCAAAAGCAGCCGCTTAACGTGAAAGTGAAAGGCGAGCGCGGCTTTTCACGCAGGTCCGCTCGACTGTCGGGTTGGGCAACTCTATATCCAGAGCAAACGGCAGACCCATTCAGAGACCTTCTTAGGAAAATTGCCTGTTTGAAGGAGACCTCTTTCTCTTCGTATATGTTAAGGTAGGCAGACAATCAAATTTCTAATTCTTCAGCGCTGCCAGCCACGAATACCCCCTTTGAAGGTCGCTTATTCGCACGAGTAGGACGCCGGGGTCCAAGGAGCACCGTTCCACGACGTTTCGACACCTTTCGGCAGCAGAGCGAGGATGTCGTCCGACACATTGCCGCCACCATCCTTGCAGCGCTGAAACAGTTCCTGGGTCCCATGCACGAACAACGATGCAGCCTCCCCGCAGACTGCCGGTTTGCCGCTGCCGTCCGGGCCCAATTCGGCGGAAAAGGCCATGACGCGCATGGGGGCGTAAAGATACTGTTCCAATTCCATGAACGGATACTTGCCAGCAGGTATATCCGGCCGCACTCGCCAGCCAAACGTGGTCTCGAAGGAGATAATGTCGGCGCCCAATCTTTGGGCAACTTGCATGGTGCGTGCATCGGCATTGCGTTGTACAAATACCTTGTTAGCCCGTCGAAGATGGCGCATTCCACAGACATCCGCTCGCACTTCCTCCGGCGATGGCGGGCGGGCACAGAACAGCTCCCCACTCTGTTGAAGCGAGATCAACCTAGAAATTAGGCCGCTCTCCTCTGCCCTTGCCTTGTCCGCAAGGGGACATTTCTCTCCGGATGCATGGGTAATTTCGTGGCCAACCAACGCGGCGAGTGCGAAGTCTACAGTCGCCGTAAACATCAGCTCGGTCCTGGTGACTGAAGAGGCGGCATGGGAAGAGTCTGTAGTCTGGTAACGCCGGTAAGCCTCCCTCATGCTTCCTAGAGCCATGTCGATGTTGGCCTCTGGCGCGACCCCGTCTGCGTACTTGAACGCACTGACATTCCAGCGTGGCACATTCGTTCGGAAGGCATCGTAGGAAGTTGCACCGCTTTCCTGATACTTCAGGGCTCCCCAGGCGGCAGCACGCAGGATGCGCTCGACCGCCGAGATGCGGCACATGAGGAATTTGTCCCCCGCATAGCACGTAGAGTCGGGAATATTCCCTTCGCAGGGGCCGATTCGAAGTGCAACCGTCTTGCCGTTGGCGGCGGGGGTAATTGCTCGGATGACGGCCGAGCGCACGGTCTCATCAAGGTTCACCGGAGTCCGGGAGTCGCTGCACAGGCCAATTCCCAGATCGGGGCCTTGCGGGTTCGTCTGTACGGGGGCCTCAGCCAGGGCTTGGGCGAGACCCAGGCTGGACAGCACGGCAACGAAGAAGATAGACCTGACCATCATAACCCCCTTGATCCCAAAACCTTCACCAGAACCTCGTCGCAATCCGCCTCATGCCTCCGGATGGCTTCCGCGAGCGAGGTAACGGTCTGGTCATTCGCCATGGCCAGCAGAGGCAGGCGTTTCAAACTGTGCCGGCACGTCTCTACAGCATCTGCAGTCGGGCCCGCACTGGCGATTGACTTACCCGAGTCGGACTTGCCCATGTACGCGACGGCAACACTGACTGCCGCGGCCAACAGGGCAGAGGCAATGCTCCATTGCCAGGTCCGTCGGCGGTTCGCCTCTTCGAGTGCCAGCTTTTCTCGTTCCAAATCCAACTTGGCGTGCTCCAAGGCCGAGGGGAGCATGAGATCGCTGGGAACTTCTACAGTAGCCATGACCGGGCTCGGGCTATCTGACGCGATGGCCAGTAAATCACCCTCCAACATTGCGTCTGTCCGCGCCCTACCACCGGCATCGTATACCGCAGTCAGTTTGGTTCCTGGCAATCGAAAGGCGGGGGACGTCCAACGTCCGGGGGTATTGCTGTCTTCCGCCACCTGCACCGTGAATCGCAAGTCATTCTGTGCCAT